>CAYHQD010000079.1:0-5674 GCA_964358905.1 uncultured Candidatus Peribacteria bacterium | reverse complement strand
AGCAACCCCATGTATACAGCCTAGGCCAACAAGCCCATTACCCCCTCCCACCCCTCGCATTTATCTTACTTTCGTTTTAGGGGAGATACTTTTTGCGAAGACGAATCGATTTCGGAGTAATCTCAACCAATTCATCGTCAGCTATATATTCGAGCGCCTGCTCGAGTGTCATTTCATGGTGAGGAATCAATTTCACCGCTTCATCCGTACCGGATGCGCGCACATTTGTAAGTTTTTTCTCTTTCGATGGATTTACAGTCAAGTCGTTATCGCGTGAATGTTCCCCGATAATCATACCTTCATACATCTCCACGCCTGGTCCTACGAAAAGCATGCCGCGTTCTTGTAAATACCAAAGCGCGTAGGCAACAGTCTTACCTCTTTCACCGGAAATCATCACTCCGTTACGACGCTGACTAAGGTCACCTTTGTATGGTTGGTACTCGAAGAAACTGTGATCCATAATTCCTTCACCGCGCGTATCCATAATAAAATCGGATCTAAACCCAAGAAGTCCGCGTGTCGGCACGAGATATTCCAGACGTGTATGTCCGTTCTCCGCCCTCATATTCACCATCTCACCCTTTCTTTTTCCAAGTCTTTCTATCACCGTACCCGCATATGAATCGGGCACATCCACGATCACCTGTTCAATCGGTTCGTATTTGGCTCCATTTATTTCTTTCATAATCACTTCCGGACGAGATACTTGAACTTCGTACCCTTCGCGTCGCATATTCTCTAGAAGAACGGAAAGATGCAATTCACCGCGTCCGGATACAGTGTATCCGTCCACTCCTTCGAGCGCACGCACTTTCAATCCCACGTTGGTCTGAAGTTCACGATCGAGACGATCTTTGATATGTCGCGTAGTGACAAATTTTCCTTCCCTGCCGGCAAACGGAGAATTATTGACGATAAAATTCATTTCGAGAGTGGGTTCGTCTATTTCAATAAGGGGAAGCGGCTGAGGGTTGGCGGCGTCTGTGAGGGTTTCTCCGATGGTGATATCGGGAATTCCCGCTACGGCGCAGAGATCTCCACACTCCACTCGATCCACTTCAATTTGGCGCAGTCCGTCGTATACGAGCAATTTGCTTAACTTTGCTGGAACAAGACTGCCGTCTCGCTTGGCCACCACCATCTGTTTTCCTTTTTCAAGTGTCCCGCTGAATACACGCCCGATCGCTATACGACCGATATAGTCGTCATACGCCAGATTCGAAACTTGCATTTGCAGTACATCTCCTCCCTTATCGGGATATACGGGTGCATGTTTCAAAATTGTCTCAAAGAGGGGTTTCAAATCAGTAGAAGACGTATCATCCATCGAAAGTTTTGCCAGACCTTGCTTACCGATCGTGTACACCACGGGGAAATCAAGCTGATCCTCTGTCGCACCGAGCGCAATGAATAAGTCCAAAATCATATCTATCACCTTGGCGGGCCTCGCCGCCGCTTTATCAATTTTATTTATGACGATGATAGGCTTCAGTCCAAGAGCGAGTGATTTCTTCAACACAAATTTCGTCTGCGGCATCGGCCCTTCTTGCGCATCCACGAGAAGCAGTACACAATCCACCGTCTTCAGCACGCGTTCCACTTCGGAACTGAAATCCGCATGCCCCGGCGTATCCACAATATTGATCTTCACCTCACCGTAATGGATCGAGGAATTTTTCGCAAAAATCGTAATCCCGCGCTCACGTTCGAGCGGATTTGAATCCATCACGCATTCCACCATTTCCTCGTTTTCACGGAACGCACCACCCTGACGGAGCAGATGATCGGTGAGTGTCGTCTTGCCATGATCCACATGGGCGATGATCGCAATATTCAGAATTTTTTGCATAGTACCGAAGCAGTTGGCTTCAACGATTACACGATAAGTACTCAAACGGCAAAGGGACAGGGGAAACTGCCCTAACGGGCAGCAGCGGAGCGATTATACGTAAAAACTTCGAAAACGCAATCTCAACGCGAAATAAATTTCAGTGAAAAATTATTTCTCTATCATCAGCAATTTTTTCGCTTCGACACAACTTGGATCGCTCGCCGGCAATTGCCTCTGCATCTCCAGATATTTCGACCACTCGAAATAGTCTATGCTATATTCCTGAAACAGCATCGTTCCATATGTCCCCCCAAAATAGTAACAAAATGAGCTACTATCATCAGGCTGTTTGAAATACCACGTCATACCACCATCGGTGGATACAAGGAGAAATTCAACTCCTTCACCACTTCCCGCACCTGTCGGAGTCACCAGCGAAACATATAATGCGCCCGGTTCATCATTCATTCCTCCCTCTTTGTCTTGCCACATATAATAAGGGTTCAATGTCTCAAGAACTCCTCCGTAATATCCAAAGGTACGTACGATATCCCACTCTTTTGTGACCTTGTTCCCACGTAGTATCGCACTGAATTGATTATTGAGAATTTCCTCGGGTAAATCTAATGTGCCCGTATTCATACCCTGCCTAAGTGCGAGTGCAAAATCCGTCCCGTCAAACGTGAAATAATGCTTGACCTGATTTTGGTGAATATTTTCGGGGAGGGCGTATTCCGTATATGAATTACTCAAAGATGTCATATCTTTAACCGGCACTGCCACCTCACCCGTGTCCGCTAACGAGCATGAGCTAAGCATTATAACCAAAGTGATCACGAAGATTGTTTTCATAATTCTCTTTATATGCAAAATAATTGCATTTATTTTATATCACTCATCAACTGATTTCCCTACCGCTTCCGTGCGATCGCACAGAAAATGTACAGAATAGTGTACCACCGCCATAGCGGGGCAGGCATAATCTGTTCGGGTGAACAGAAAATGGTCACTTTTCGGGTCATGATTCTAGCCATAATGTTGACCATAACGCCTGCACGCCTGTCCCGCCTTGGCGGTGATGCAGACTTTGCCATTCATTTTACAGGTCAAATAAGCCATTTCATTTTTCGATCTCACTGGTGATGGAATCACGACGCGAGGAAATTTGACGAAATTGCGATTCACTACATCACACTCTGACCCTTCCCGGGAAGGGCAAAATTTTATTCATAAGGCGCACTCGCTACGCTCGTGCAGTGGTGCCCGGGGAGGGGATCGAACCCACGCTCTCTTGCGAGAACAGGATTTTAAGTCCTGCGCGTCTACCAGTTCCGCCACCCGGGCAAACAAGACTGCTCTGCCTTTTTATTATAGGCGTCCCGCCTTGGCGGGACGTTGGAGGCAAGGACGGGACTCGAACCCGTGTGGTACAGTTTTGCAAACTGCTGCGTAGCCACTCCGCCACCTTGCCGTAATTCTTAATTTGCAAATGCGCGTGAATTTTAAAGGTAAAGCACGGAAATAACAAATTGATTTTATACAGAAATACAAGTCCAGTAGTGATTTTGTATAAATCAGAATGACGATAGGCCTGGACTGCGCTTTACTCCATTTTAAAAAAACCGTAGACTGACGCAGTAATCTTTTTTTATGTTCGAAGAACTTAAAAAAGTCTGCCTTCCGTTGGCGGTGAAGGTCGGCACACATCTTCTGGCTTCGCGTGAGCGTATTAAAGTTACGGCGAAAAAACCGTTCCACGATTTCTGTACAAATCTCGATCAGGAGGCCGAGGTAATGATTCTCAAGACACTGCGTCGGCAGTTCCCAGAGTATGGAATTGATAGTGAGGAGGCTGGAAGAGAGAAAAATGTAGGCAATAGCAAAAAAAAGAAAGGGAATAAGAACAATACGAATGGGGAGAAATACCACTGGGTCGTTGACCCGGTAGATGGTACAAAAAACTATGCGCGACACTTGCCGTTTTACACAATCTCACTTGCACTGATGAAGTCGGGAAAACCTATCTTTGGACTGGTGTATCTGCCCGCGACAGGAGAGCTTTTTTATGCCATGCACCAGCAAGGCGCATTTCTTCAAGAAATGAATCCTTACACGAAAAAAATTGTACGTACCACCCGACTGAAATTTCATCCGAAGAAAAAAATGGATGCAATGCATGTGCATCTCGAACTGCCGGTAGCAGGTACAAAAGAATATGAAAAAAATGTGGAAATGGCGCAGAATATTATGAAACACGTGTCACGGGTTCGTTCTATCGGTTCTGGATCCATCGCACTCTGCTATACCGCACGCGGAGGATACGATGGATACGTGGACTTGAGCGGCACGACAAAAATATATGATCTCATTGGAGGAATTGCCATCTGTGAAGAAGCTGGGGTAAAAATCGCACACCTTGATAATCAGTCGCTCGCGGTAGGCTCGGCGCAATTCGTATCACATATGCGCTCTATAATTTAAATACTCTTTTTATTATGGATATCGTATTGCTTCTCATGCTCGCAATTAGTCCGGGGATCGCATTCTGTCTCTATATCAACTACAAAGACCGCATGGAGAAAGAACCTCGGTCACTTTTGGTAAAGGCCTTCTTCCTCGGCGTAATCAGTATTTTCCCCGCTATATTCTTGGAGCTCGCGGGCGAACAATTTTTCCCACTCAATTCAAATAATTTGGTCTCCGTTCTTTTCTACGCGACCGTGATCGTAGGACTCAGTGAAGAAGCGGTGAAATATTTTTTTATCAAAAAAGTATTCTATCCGCATCCCGCATTCAGCGAGCCGCTCGACGGTATCGTATATGCGCTTATGGTCGGAATGGGTTTTGCCACCATCGAAAATATTTTTTACGTACTCGATCATGAGAATCCTTTCTTCATCGGTTTTTTAAGAATGTTCATGGCGATTCCCGCTCACGCGATCTTCGCCATTGTGATGGGATATTATATGGGCATGGCGAAGTACGTTGATGGTAAAGATATGGAAACTCGGCGTAGAAATTTACTTCTGACGGGAATTGGAGCGGCCACCATTCTCCATGGCGGATACGACTTTTTTCTCATTCAACAGAATTATCCGGTACTGATATTCGGAGCATTTGTGGTGTTGGGTATCGGCATGCATTATGCTAAAAAGGCTATTGCGATTCATCTTCGTGCTTGACTTCCGATTTCGGTGAGCGTAGGCTCACTATGTACACGTATATGAAGAACAACGATTTTTATGGCAAAAGTGAAAGACTTGTTTCGATGCAACGCCTGCGCGTACGAATCTCCCAAATGGTTGGGGAAATGTCCGCAGTGTGAAGGATGGAATTCGTTCACCGAATTTCTTGCACCAAAAAAGGGGGAAGTGGAAGGAGGAGTCAGTATGCCGCTCCATTCGCTGAGAGAAATCACTTCACATGTACTGCCCCACAGGCTCACCACTGGAATTATGGAATTGGATACCTTGCTGGGCGGCGGTTTTCTCGAAGGATCCATCACTCTACTCGCGGGAGAACCTGGCATCGGCAAATCCACGCTCACCATGCAAATAGCCGCCGCCCTCAGGACACAAAATGTCCTCTATATAAGCGGTGAGGAATCCGCAAATCAGATCAAGTCCAGAGCCATGCGGTTGAATACATCCATGGAACATGTGTCCCTCATGGAATGCACATCGCTTGAGAATATTCTACAAACTTTGCGTGAGCACAGTCCTGCATTTGTCGTCGTTGATTCGGTACAAGTGATGTCGAGTGAGGCCGCACCCGGATATAGCGGCAGTATAGGTCAAATTCGTTTCATCACGGAGGCGCTCATGCAGTATGCCAAGACCA
>CAYHQD010000078.1:0-5890 GCA_964358905.1 uncultured Candidatus Peribacteria bacterium | reverse complement strand
ATTAATCGGAGTCGGCCCCTACGGCGAGGCGAAGATTCTGGCTGAACAGATATGCGAAGCATATCGCGCCAAAGGGATATGCGTACCCGTAATTCGTCCGAAATCATTTATCGGTCCGGAGCGACTTGGTGTGTTTGCACTTCTCTATGATTGGGCGAAGGACGGGCACAATTTCCCGATGATTGGCTCCGGCAACAATCGGTACCAGCTTCTGGATGTGGAAGATCTATGCGATGCGATTTATCTCTGTGCGACTCTCGACAAGGAAAAAGTAAATGACGTGTTTAATATAGGTGCGAAAGAATTTACCACGATGAAAGAAGATTATCAGGTGGTGCTCGACAAGGCCGGTTTCGGTAAACGAATTTTGGGATTTCCCGCATGGCCCATGATTTGGACTTTGCGTATTCTTGAGGCGCTTCATCTTTCCCCCTTATATAAATGGGTGTATGAAACCGCATGTGAGGATTCGTTCGTATCCATAGAAAAAGCGGAAAAAATTCTCGGATACAAACCAAAGTTTTCAAACAAAGACGCCCTACTTCGCAACTATGATTGGTACGTCAAAAACTTGCCAAAATTTGAGGGCAAGTCGGGTATTTCCCATCGTGTGCCGTGGAAGCAAGGAATATTGGGAATTGCTAAGAAGTTTTTTTAATCAAGCGGACTTTGTCCGCTTTTCTGCACTCATGAATAGTATTTTTTATGAACTCTTCAACTCACCTTCCACAAGCATTACGCGATCGTCTGAATCGGCAATTCGGAGTTACTGCGACTACTGGTATTTTGAAGGCGTTTGGCGAGAAGCGCGCACCGACATTTCGCGTGAATACGCTGAAGGCCAATGATGAAGAAGTGATGAATTTTCTTCGTGAACGGGCGATTGCATTTGAGAGAGTGAAGACTATGCCTCATGCATTTATTGTGCCAAAACTTACCGACCATGAATTGCTTGAGTTGGAAATATGCCAGGAGGGCAAGATTTATGTGCAGGGGCTTTCTTCTATGCTTCCGCCTCTGATTTTGAATCCGAAACATGGTGAAACCGTGCTGGATCTGTGTGCGGCGCCTGGTAGCAAGACGAGCCAAATGGCGGCCATGCACGCGGAGCGTGCACTTCCCTTTCAGAAAGGTGCTGAGACTATGAGTGTAGGTCGAATCATCGCAATAGAAAAAGACGAAGTGCGATTCCAGAAACTTGAGCATACCTTGCGATTGCAGGGGGTGCAGGGAGAGGCTACCGCCAAGGCGTGGGTGGTGGTGGAAGCGATATGTGGTGACTCCCTATCGGTATGCAAAAAGTTCCATGGAACTTTTGACAAAATTTTGGCCGATGTGCCCTGTAGTGCGGAAGGGCGTATAAGTCTTTCCGATCCGCGCAGTTTTGGTTTTTGGTCTGAAAAAAATGCAGTGTCTCATGCCAAATTACAGAAGTCGCTTTTGCGCGCGGCGGTGCCCTGTTTGAAACCAGGAGGTCAACTGGTGTACTCGACTTGCACACTTGCCCCCGAAGAGAATGAAGATATGGTTCGCTTCGTACTGAACGAGTTTCCCGAACTTCATCTGCGTACCATTACTCCGCCCCTCCCCGGTTACTATGGGAAAAAAGAGGGCTTCTACCTCCTTCCAACCGCCCGACACGAAGGCCTTTTCGTAGCGCATTTTGAGCGAGATAATGCTTGACATGAAGGCTCAGGACTCGTAGAATGCCTTCTTATTTTAACTATGCGAAGTATGACAAGAAATTCGAATGAAAATTCGGCAGCACTGGGGGTTGCATTAATGGCTATGGTAGCCGGCGCTACAGGTTGTGAGCCTCAGCAAGAACAAGTGACGGTTGCGGTAAGTGGACGTGGGGAAACGGAGGGCGGTGATCCCCTCGCGGTTTTTGCGGATTGTAAGCCTGGTTCAGAGGGAGACACATGGACATGTGAGGAGGAAATAAATGCGGAGCCGGGAGTAAACTTAGTGGTGGAGTTAGGCGAAGAAGAGCGTAGGCATATAGCTACGGTTTTCTCCGTACAACCGAAAAATAATGGAGAATTTTCACTTATGATGCCTTACGACGGAAATGATCCTATAACCGATGCGGCAGGTCGGGGGTATGTGGCGGTGAGCACCTTTGATCGAGCTACGGAACAAGATGTTAATTGTCAGCCTCTTTGGGGACTGAAGTCGAGTGAAGATGGGGAACCACTTACGGTAAGTAATACTTTTCTTCTTGCCCCTTATGCGAGAGAAAATGAGCCATATGTTGATGAAGGCGGAGTTTTTGCGGGTGAGACAAATGTATATGATCCACGATACGTGCGCCTTTTTGAATTAAATGGTGCCGAGGGAGATACGATCGCATATCATTGCATGGCGGGTGAATCTGGCGGAAGTACAAATGTAACTGAGGGTCCCAGTAGCCGATAGTTGCAGGGTGACGGTTGGTGCAGGTACGGCCATCCCGAGCTGGGCGGTGTATTTGGAGACAGGTGAAATGCAAGAATCGGTCGATGGTCCTTTGGGATCTATCGCTTTCGATGACTTTGCGGTGGCGGTTATGGTGGTGGGAGCGCCGGGCGATCAAGTTTCATCGGTATTTATTACGGCCGAGGGGCCACTTTGTCATGAATTTGGAGTATTCGACTCCTCACTTGCATTTTCTCAAGCGCATCCTTCGACACCAGGTATAGTGCAGGCATTGCAAGGGGTGCAGGAGGACGGTACCGCGTTGTATATCACGAACCTCTCGGATGGATTTGGCGCGGGAGTGGAGTTGCTTGGCAGAAGCACACTGCCGGGAGAAGCCTTGATTTTTAGCCGTCATTCACCATAGGGAGCGATAAATTCAAGTATTAAGTGCACTACCGAGTAAAACTTCTTTGGGAGTGAGGTAATTTAAACATTTTCTTGGTCTGTTTTTTTGCTACAATGCCCACAAGCGTGATATTGTTGTTACATGAGACCATTTATTCGCATTATTGATCAGAAAGGGATAGCCGTTTTGATGCTGGTGGTGGCAGATCTGCTTGGCTATCTCATCAGTTTTCTCTTAGCGTATTTTTTACGTGCACATGTACTGGTGCGCTATGCGGATCAAAGTCCTCTCCAGCCGTTTGACGTATATCTTCGTGCATTGCCGGTCATTTTTCTCATACTTTTTTTCGTGTTCTATACATTTGGATTGTATGAAAGAAAGAATCGTGTGAGCGGGACGATGGAGACGTATCACGTGCTGAGGGGCGTGACGTTTTGTTGGCTTCTTATCATGGCGGCTTCGTTTCTCGCAAAGTATGATTATTCGAGATCGTTGGTGATATATTTTTGGATACTTTCTTTTCTTGTGCTTAGTACGGGGAGATTTATTATCCGTCAAATCAAGCTCGCAATGATCAGACGTGGTATGGGTCTCACGCGACTCCTGATTATCGGTGCGGGCAAGACGGGGAGAAAAATAAAAAGCGAAGTGGAGTCATATCTGCATTTCGGTTACAAGGTGGTGGGTTTTGTGGATGATTATGTGAAGCTCAGTCCGCAGAGTCCATTCACGCTTCTCGGTAAGACGAGGGATCTGGTAAAATTGATAGAAACACATCATATAGACGAAGTTTTTATTGCCGATCCGGCGATGTCGCATGAGGCGATTTTGAGTTTGATGCATCGGTGTGAAAGCACTCCTGTTCGTTTCAAAGTCGTCTCGGGACTTTTTGAAATCGTTTCGGGGGGAGTGGATATAGGAGAAATTGAGGGTATCCCCGCACTCGACATGCGAAAGACAAACGACAATCTTCTCTACTTGTTTTTCAAGCGCGTACTCGATATTATTTTTGCTTTTTTTGCGCTCGTACTTTTCTTGCCGTTGTGGATGATTATCGCCCTGGCGATTCGGCTGAATTCAACCGGCCCAGCTCTTTTTAAGCAGGAGCGTGTAGGCAAAAACGGGACGTTTTTTGTCATGTGGAAATTTCGTACCATGTACCAGAATGTGAAGAATCAGGAATATGCTCCGAAAACCTCGCATGATGCGCGCGTGACGCGTGTGGGGAAGTTTCTACGTAGGACGAGTCTCGATGAAGTGCCGCAGTTTTGGAATGTGCTCGTTGGAAGCATGTCCATGGTGGGGCCGCGTCCGGAGATGCCTTTTATCGTGGAGAAATATACCGAATGGCAGAAGCGCCGACTCGATGTGAAACCCGGCCTCACCGGACTTTGGCAAATTCTCGGGCGTAAAGATTTGCCACTCCATGAAAATATCGAATACGATTTTTACTATATCAAAAATCAGTCGTTTTTTCTCGACGTGGTCATCATCATTAAAACCGTATTTATTACGCTCACGGGGAAGGGGGCGTACTGACGCAGGAGCGAAGCGCGTCTCTTCTATCCATCATCGGTTTTTCGAAGAAACGGTAGTTCAGTGTGGCTGCGCAGATGACTACGATCCACGTAAGTGTAAACCACACGATGCCCTCGTATAGACCGGAGTGTCGATTGAAAAGATCAATGAATTTAGTGGCGGGAATATTGATGAGGTACATGGAATAAGAGATGAGGCTGATGTGCGTTAATACTGAGCCTGTGGCTACGGCTTTCCTGCTCTCACGTACGTTGTCGAGATACGGCAACAGTAATGCTCCTCCCACGCTGATGAGCGTGAAAAGAAAACTGCGTGCGAAGATGCTTGTATCAAGATTCAGTGTCAGGGTGAAGTAGAGAGAGAGGCCGAGCGTAGCGAGGCCGACAGGTAGCGCGTATTTTTGCAAGAACAACCATAAGCGCGTTAAGTGATGCTTTATGAGAGCAAGCACGACCCCGTACATGACGCTATCTATGCGAAGTACCATCACCTTTCTTATGCCTTCTTCCCAGGTTAAGTTCATGTCATGTGCGAGCCCGAATCGAAGTAGATTTATACCTACGATGTAAAGTAGGGCCGTGAACATGAGTGCTTTGAATGCAGTGATGGGAGTGGATTGGCAAGTGGGTTGCGGCAAATGACGGCGATATTTTTTTCCCGCAAAGTAAAAAAGAAGTGCGATAAGAGGGAACGTAAAATAGAACCATTCTTCCACTGCGAGACTCCATGATTCTTGAAAAAAACGCGGCTGCCCGGAAGCGCCGTTTTGAAGGAAAAAAAGATAACGCCAGTTGAATTCAGCTCTGTGTGGAGAAATGAAAAGTTGTATCAAAAGAAAAAGAAAATAATTTGGTAGCGTGCGCCACCAACGTCGTTTCCAGAAGGTTCTCAGTGTACTAAAGGAAATCCCATATCGTGCAAACGAAGTGATTAGTACCTGTCCTATCAGGAAGCCGCTGAGGACGAAAAAAAGCTCCACTCCGTATGTGCCGAGAAAACCGAAATTCCAGGATTTCTCAAAATATTCAGACAGAAACTCATTTTCCGCATGCGCGAAAATCACAAAGATAATTGCGAGCGCTCGCATAAGGTCAAGGCCAAAGACGCGACTTGGATGGATCTCTTTTGTTTCACTCATCTGCGGTTTGTTACTACACGGCCATATTAACCGTAACTTGAAATATTTTCCAACGAATCAAAACGTTTTTGGGATTTTTCCCCGCGCTGACTTTTGAATTGCACCACTTGAGGTTAGGAATTAACCATATCTCATATGAAACACACTTACCTCAAAGACGACGAACGTCTTCAAATCAAAATCTTGAAAGATAAGAACTATAAAAAGTGAGTACATGCGCACCACGCAATGAAACCTGCTTTCTGTCATCTTGAAATCATTCTTTTTGGCTTTTTCAGGCTCTATTGAGCCGTTTTTCGTTGTTTTCAGCACACATGTATGATACTGTTTTATCTCAAACAAAAGCAACTCCTCAGATCGATTTTCCAAACTATCATTTCATCGTTTAATTCACTCTTTATCTCACC
>CAYHQD010000077.1:0-5891 GCA_964358905.1 uncultured Candidatus Peribacteria bacterium | reverse complement strand
CTCTAGCCAACTGAGCTAAGCGCCCTTTATGTGCATCCCTCTCAAGCGAGATTGCCCGTGAATTGTAAGGAATGACCGCTTCTCAAGTCAATGGAAATTTGGTATAATCATCGGATAGTATTGAATATATGACACAAAGTACTCCACAAGCCGTTCTCGACGATTTAAAAATAAAACAGATTTTCCGTATCGTTGAATCGAGAAAATTGCGTGCCTCTTTAGATACCATCGGGCGCAAAATAGTCGCACAGATCAGCTCGACACATCATGAGCAATGCACAAATCGTGAAAA
The DNA here is from genome assembly GCA_964358905.1 of uncultured Candidatus Peribacteria bacterium. Lineage (GTDB taxonomy): Bacteria > Patescibacteriota > Gracilibacteria > UBA1369 > JABINC01 > CAYHQD01. Next base: position 5,599 of record CAYHQD010000077.1, on the reverse strand, counting down.
GACCACCGCAGAGCAGACGCTTGAAAAAAGTTTACATGCACTGGAACCGAAAGCGATCGCCAAACTTTCTTTTTTTGGAAAGATGGTACGCATGTTCTCGTCGTTTTTCAAATAAACATATGTGATATGGAAACTCCGCAAGAAATTCAAACTCCAAAGATGAAAGATTCACTCGCGGAATTGCAGAATCTGATTCCCGAAATTGATGATTTGATTCTCCTTTCCTTGGATGAACTTGCAAGAAAAGCTGAAGAAGAGGTCGGATATACATTGGACGATGCATCACTTCTTATGTATGGCCTCGCGGATGAAATTGATGCTCTGAAATTTGAGAATCCGGCTGAGAAGGCCGCTCTGGTAAGTCGAATCGAAAACATGCTCAATTCTATTTCGGCCATGGACATTCCGAATCTGGATGATAAAACCGAAGAACAAAGTTATGCGACAATCGCCGGTTTACTTTCGAATGTGAAATCCATTTCCGACACAGTCCACTCACTGCAAAACGCTCAAAGCGTCGAAGCGTTTTCTGCGACACAAGGAATGAGAGAAGTGACGTACACGGTACAGCCGGATGATAGGCATGAGAAGGTGGTCACTTATATGCATGGTGTTGAAACGGTTCATATAACCATACCGGACGTATCTACGTTCAACCGATTTTCGAAAGCGCTCGGAGAGCGAAAAAATGGGTTTTTGAAAGGATTCGACCCAGCCAATCTCCCATACTCTCTAAACGCTGTACGGAATGCGGACGGACAATTTTATCTCTCCGATGGTAAGAACACATACTTTGGACTCGGATATGTGCCATTCATTCCAGGGATGCAACTAGAGGCTTCAAGAGAAATTGTAGCTACCGAGAAAACGGAAATCACCGCACATTTCAAGGATACGAAAGAGGAACAATCGCGTCGTATTGACCAACTTATAGTTGACCCTTTTGTGGACAGAGCGACAATCACATATACGAAAAACAGCGTTGATAAATATAAAGTGAAATACCCCGACTTCCCTTTCAAAACCGGAGATACGGCATACCTGACCAAAGGAACGAATGGTAAATTTTACTTCGCAAACGAGCAAAAAGAATTGCCTCCCGATGAAACATATACCATCAACCAAGCGTTGCCCCGCGCTTTTATATTCGAGGGTGACATACTGGAATTCCAAAAGCCTGTCGATACAATAGATCAAAATGAAGCAAAATCACTACTTGCGAATCTGGATAAGAAATTAGAGGATGCACTTGATATTAAAGGAATGGTACGAAAAATCGAAGATGAATTTGGCGTACACATCGGGTATGGAACACAGGATATGGCAACAATCAAACAACTATATAAAGAACGATTTGGTGAAAGCATTGGCTCACTATCCGTACGTGATCCTCATACACTTCGAGCGAACTTGTCATATATATATTCGTACCTCGAAGAATATGGAGCTACGTTTGTCGCGTCATCCGGCATCAAGACCATAAACTTATTTGACCATTTCGAGTACGTGTCAAAATCAGGTAATTTCACCAATCCAAGTGCTGAGGTAATCAGAGGCGGCATAATGACCATTGAAGATATATCCGCGTTTGACCACGAACTTCTCCATATTGCCGAAAATGCAACAAATAAAGACGGTGAAATTTCAAATGAGAATTGGATTGTGGCTGAAAATAAGGAAGTTAAAGACCTTATCAATTCTTTTCGGGCCGGTGAGACTTTAGTGGAAGACAATCGAGATCAGAGAGATTCAAAGAGCGCGACCCTTACCGACTACAGTTTATCCCGTCATGTGTTAAAACCCGAATTGGCCCGTACACTCCTTAAATCCGGAGCCCCTTCGCTTTATGCCCTTATAGCCGGACTCGATAGCGCTGACGAGGTACAGGCGGAAGTGGCGGATTTTTTAAAAAACGACCCAGATGCGTTTACACTTATCTCCGAGAAAGATGAGAATGGTAACTACTCATATCCGCAACTGAGAACGAATTGCATACGCATACTTCGGTTTTATTATGAGAAATCAAGCGGAGAAATAAATAAAGCATGGTGGGAAAAAATAACCGGAACGACAATCGCCGATGATTCGCTTTTTGATTTTGTTAACTCGAAGTAAGTAGTATAGGGTACTTATGCAAACACTGAGAGTTGGTATTATAGGTGGCGGAGCGGCGGGGATGATGACGGCCATGATCATAAAGGAATTTAGACCCGAGACCGAGGTTCTGCTTTTTGAGAAAAACCCCGGGCTGGGTGCGAAGGTGATAATCTCCGGTGGCGGCCGATGTAATGTTACTACTGGAATCTCAGATGTGGAGGAGGTCTTGAAACGTTATCCGCGCGGTACTCATTTTTTGAAATACGCGATGTATACCTTTTCACCGTCACATGTATATGAATGGTTTGAGGCTCATGGGGTAAAATTAAAAATAGAAAAAGATTTGCGGGTATTCCCCCGATCCGATGAGGGGAAAGAAGTAGTCGGCATGTTTGAAAAGTTTTTCGGAAAGACGGGAGTGGAAATGCATATGAGAACGGGAATCAAGACAATACAAAAAAATACAGAGGGATTCACACTGAGTGATGGTAACAAGACATACGAAGTCAACACGCTGGTCATCACCACGGGGGGAAACGCCTATCGACACACGGGGTCCACGGGTGACGGCTATGCATTTGCGCGAGACCTGGGACATACGATTACTGAACTCGGACCAAGTCTTACTTCTTTTATCACGAAAGAGAAATGGGGAGCGAGGCTTGCGGGAATCACACACCCCGACGTGAGATTGCAGGCTTCGAAAAAGGACGGTACACGAGCGGAATTTCGAGGGGCCATGCTTTGGACACATAAAGGAATCACGGGACCTGCGGTATTTGCATTGAGCGCGCAACTTGCGTTCGAGAAGATTGATGCGGCTCACATACTTCCGATCACAATAGATTTCAAACCAGATATTTCTTTGCAAGAAGTGGAAAAACATATTTTTGAAACTATTGCGGAGTCGCCGAAAAAACTTTTTGTCTCGACCTTGCACCACTTTGTGCAAAAGTCGCTCGCGGGAATCGTCATGGAACAACTTTCACTCCCGATGGAACGAAGGAATAACGAAGTGGCACACAAGTTTGTACGGCTTGCGGCAGAATGCATAACGCACTTCCCACTGCACCTCGCTGCGCGAGGTGTGGGTGATGAATTTGTGACGGCTGGAGGAGTGGATACGGTGGAAGTGAATCCAAAAACGATGCAATCGCGGATCTGTCCTGGACTTTATTTCGCTGGAGAAATTCTGAATGTGGATGGATTTACGGGCGGATTCAATCTCCAAGCATCGTGGGCGGAAGGTTATCTTGCCGGCGCGGCGATAGCCGCGCTATAGTATAAAAAAGTATAGGGAAGTTAATACCACCACGTATATGAATGTTTCTCGCACCGATAAAATCTTTTTTGGAACCGTGTATTTCGTACAAGGCGCGGTAGCGATCGGTAGCCTCGCCTTACTTCATTTCCAAAAAGACATTTTACAATTATCAGCCGCGGAACTCGCAACTTTCGGAGCGCTCATCACCCTGCTAGCCTGGTCATTCAAACCTATCTACGGACTCATCTCAGATATTTTTCCCATACGCGGACAGCGCCGAAAACCGTATCTCGTGATCACGAGCCTGCTTACCTTTTTTTCATATCTCTACCTCGGTGCGTTTTCGTATGATTATACTACCACCCTGGTGCCACTCGTACTTGCAAACATCGGGCTTGGATTCACCGACGTACTATGTGACGGACTGGTCGTGGAAAAATCCACGAAAGAGAATGTCGGTAAATTGCAAAATCTCTGCTGGTCATCGAAATTCGCCGCAATTTTGATCGTCAGTGTGCTCGGCGGATATCTCAATGAAAGGCTGGGTATAAAAATGGGAGTGGATCCCCTCACCTATCTCCCGGGTATCAAAACGATGTTTTACGTTACGTCGATCCTGCCTCTTATTACCTTGTTCCAAGTTCTTATGCTGGAAGAAAAGAAAATTCAGCCAGAAGGTAAATTTATGCATTTTATGAAAGCATATTCCGGTCGCGCGTGGAGATGGATACGACGCCCCGCGATCGCACGAAGCATGTGGGGATTCCTCGGTGCGATGCTTTTTATTTTCATCTGGCGCGCGACCCCTTCCGCTTCTTCTCCCATGACCTATTTTGTCATCAACGAACGCGGTTTTAATGACGCGTATTTGGGTTTCACTGGCTCCATAGCATACGTTGGGCACCTTATCGGTGCCCTGCTCTACGGCAAATGGCTCGACAAATGCGCTCTGCGCAAAGTCTTTTTCTGGACCATCACCAGCTCCACAGTATTTGGTCTCCTCAACCTCTTCATCATATATGACTGGGCACCAATCGATATCTTCGGCCACTCATTTCATTACAAATCCCTCAATCTGATTATCGATTTAATCGCGGGCATGCTCTTCTACATTTCATTCCTCCCCATTCTCAAACTCGCCGCACTCATCTGTCCAAAAAAACGTGAAGCAACCATGTTCGCAATTATCGCCTCCATCATGAATATAGGATTGGCTCTATCAAGCCAATTTGGCGGCATGATCTGGCAAGGCTTCGGGGAAAACTACGCCGTCCTCGACAATTATTATCTCGTGATACTCGGTTTGAATCTTGTCGTACTTCCCTTCATCCTCCTGTTGCCGAAAAAACAAGAGCCATTGCAGGTATCACTATAAAATCAAAAACATCATCACAGTGTGCAGGGTACTTCCCCCAAGCACGAATACGTGGAATATTTCGTGCATCCAAAAATATTTCCTCTGCGGCAGATAATGCTCAAGTGCGAAAAATACCACACCGCATGTGTAGAACATACCCCCTGCAATCAGTAGCCACAGTTGCGCTGTTGTCATGTTTTGAATCAATAGTGGAAAGGCAATCACGATCAACCAACCCATTATCACATAGAGAGAAACTGTAATGTAATGGGGGTATAGGTGGCCGCAATCAAAACATAAATCATCGCGTGATCAAATCGTTGTGCAACCATCTTGAACCGAAGTCTATCACTTGGCATCAAGTGATATAACGCACTCGCCAGATACAACAAAATCAGACCCGTGCCGTACAGAGAATAACTCACCACATACTTCGCGTCATGATCACGAGCTCCAAACACAATCAGTACCACAAGCACCGCAATCGCAAGCGTCACACCCAAGAGATGCAAGCTTCCGCTCACCAACTCATTTGACCTGTGTCGTTCATGGGTCTGCATCATAAGCTATTTTGCATTATTGATAATGTTTTGAATCATTTGATCAATTTCTTTCGGTCTTTCGCCCAAATCGGCTAGTGGGAAAAACTGCGGCAGAATAATTGGACGCATTCCGGAAATAAAAGTTTCCCCATCTCTAATATACACATTTATTTTACAAGGAAGACAAAGCCCGATTTTAATGTCAATGTTCAAAAACTCATTAGCAAACTTTGCGTTGCAAAATTCAATAATTTTAAATGGCTCTCTTGCGAATCCTTTCTCACCTAACGCTTTCTGCACATCATGAACATACAAAACCCGCATTCCGGCTTTGGCGAT
>CAYHQD010000076.1:0-5902 GCA_964358905.1 uncultured Candidatus Peribacteria bacterium | reverse complement strand
AAACTAGTTCCTTTAGAAAATTTTATCCGGAGGCGCTCTGCAAAGTTGTTACGCCCGAAAACGTGTATGAATCATCTATTTTGTAAAACGCTAAAAATCGATTTCCCATGAGTGCCCGAAGTGTATGATTTTTTTCGGTGGAACGTAGGAAGAAAGGATGTCGTTTATTTTAATTTGGATTTGTTTTGGTTCGATTGGACTTAGTGATTCATCTTCTTCACTCGCTCCGGCTACCAGATATTCGTAGGAGTAGGTATATAGATATACTCTGCCGCAGATAGGACATTGTTTTATGGCATTTGGACGCGCGGCGATGCGGAGTACCGTGTCGAGGTCTTTACTTCTTTCCGTAATTGCATTGCATATTTCGCATTTTTCCACCGGTATATTTTCCTTTATTCTTACTTGAATCTTTCGTATCGCTTTTTTTAGATTCTCTTTTGTGAACGCGTAGACTTTTTTTGTATCCATGTGATTTATTAGTCTTCATGAGTATAGTGCGTACTTGGGCTTTTTACATAGCTGTTTTTCTTTGCTTTTTCGTTTTTTACTTGTTTTAATGGTTGGCGAACTCGTTATCAAATCCAGCAATGAGGCTTTCGGTCAAATTTTGCGGCATTGAATTCGAAAATCCGCTTGTACTCGCTTCGGGAGTGCTGGGAGTAACAGGCGATAGTTTGCGCTATGTGATCAAATGCGGGGCTGGAGGAGTGACATCCAAATCGGTGTGGTTAAACGTACATAAGGGACACAAAAGTCCAGTGGTGATCGCGACTGATCATTGGATGCTCAATGCGGTGGGGCTTCCCGATGGGGGTCTGAAAAAAGCTATGGAGGAGTTGGGTGGATTTATAAAAACCGAAAGTGCGCCGCTCATCGTGAATATCGTGGGTGGCAAGAAAGCTGATTTTATCGCGATCGCGGAAAAGATTGGGGAGATCGGGCCGCGGCTGATAGAGGTGAATTTGTCATGTCCCAATGTGGAGGATGAATTCGGGAAACCCTTTGCATGTTCGATAGCGGATGCGGCGGAGCTTACGAGGGAGGTGAAAAAACGTTTGAAGAATATTCCCGTATCGGTGAAACTTTCCCCGAATGTGGATAATATTGGAGAGATCGCGCGCGCAGTTGAGGACGCCGGTGCGGATGCGATTACGGCTATCAATACGCTCGGGCCTGGTATGGCGATAGATATAGATATGCGCTCTCCCATACTTGCAAATAAAGTTGGCGGACTCAGCGGACCGGCGATAAAGCCAATCGCGGTGAAATGTGTGTATGATGTGTATAAAGCGGTGAAAATTCCGATCATTGCAACTGGTGGCGTGCTCACCGGCAGGGATGCGATAGAGATGATGATGGCGGGAGGCACATTGGTGGGAGTTGGGTCGGCCACTTATTACCGAGGCCCCGAAGTCTTTGGAAAAATTGCAAAGGAAATGGAGGAGTGGTGCAAGAAAAACGGGGTCAAACATATTAAAGAAATCATTGGTGCGGCACACACGAACGAAGTGAGTGCGCGCATGTAATTTTTAATACACAAAACAATGCTCGACGGTATGCCGCATGCGGCGAAAATCCTCAAAAAGAAAAAGGCGAATAAAATAGTCACCACATACGTGCTCGATATTTCTGTCGGTGCGCGCCCGGGGCAATTTGTGAATATGTGGATTCCCGGTCATGATGAAAAACCATTTTCAGTCGCATATGATGATGGGAAATATCTCACGCTCGCGATTGCCGCGGTGGGGCCTTTTACTCAATTTCTCTCACACATGAATGTGGGTGATAAGGTTGGCATTAGGGGACCTTATGGTGTCGCCAATCGAATTCCGAAAAATTGTCACGTTGCCACCGTTGGTGGCGGGTATGGTGCGGCGCCACTTCTTTTCTTTGCAAAGGAAGCGGTGAAAAACGGATGCAAAGTGGATTTTATCGTCGGTGCGCGAAATAAGGAATTGTTGCTGTATACCAAGGAAGTGAGTCAAACAAAGGGTGTCACATTGCATGTCGCTACCGATGACGGTTCGTTCGGTCACAAAGGATATTGCACTGAAATTCTTTCGGAACTTGTGAAAAAAAAGAAGATCAAATTTGTTGCTGTCTGCGGGCCCGAGCTGATGGAAGAAGCAGCATATAAAATTCTCGTGAAGCATAAAATAGATGCGGATATTTCGATAGAGCGTTACATGAAATGCGGCTTTTCTGTGTGTGGAAACTGTTGTAATGACGGCACTGGCGAGCCGAGTTGTGTGAATGGGCCGGTGATGAGTATTGTGCAGGTGAAGCGTCTTACCGATTTTGGCCGGTACCACCGAGATGATGTTGGCAACAAGGTCTATCTCAAAAATCATGCATAAATTTTAATAAAACGAATATGGATTACTCATCGGAACTTGCGAAAAAATTGCTTGAGATAGAAGCGGTAAAATTGCGACCAGGCGAGCCTTTTACCTGGACTTCCGGCCTGAAAAGTCCGATATATTGCGATAATCGTATGCTTGTTTCTCATCCGGAGGCGGTGCGGCTTGTGGTGTCTGCGTTTATGGATATTATCAAGCGAGAAAATTTGAAATTTGACTATGTGTCTGGTACCGCGACCGCCGGTATTCCCTGGGCGGCGTTTCTCGCCTATGAATTGAAACTGCCGATGATTTATGTCCGACCAAAGCCAAAAGAACATGGTGCGGGAAAACAGATCGAGGGTGATTTAAGGTCAGGCGCTCATGCGCTGGTCGTTGAAGATTTGGTTTCCACTGGCGGAAGTTCGTGCAAAACTGTGGAAGTGTTGCGCCGAGAGGGAGGAGCGACCGTGACAGACGTGCTTGCGATTTTTTCTTATAATTTTAAGGAGTCGGCGAAGCTTTTCATAGAGTCAAAAGTTGGCCTTCATACCATTAGCGATGTAGAAGAGCTGACGAAGGTGGCGGTTGATATGCAGTACATAACGGTAAAAGAACGGGAAATGGTGATTGCGTTTACGCGGGATCCGAAAGGGTGGCAGTCGTAGTGCCTATTGAGTATTGTACAATCGCCTCCGCGAGTATCGTAATTGTATCTACGATTTTTATGTCAATTTCCTCTTGTTTTATAAATGTCGAAAAGTCCGTACAACCCAGCACTATCGCCTCCGCGCCTTTTCCTTTTAGTTCTCTGATGATTTGTTTTAACCGCGTCTTGTCTTCTTTAAGTTTTTTGCCCGCAAGTAAGTTAATAATTATTTCCGTAATTTCTTTTTGTCTCTCAGAAAGGATTAATGTAATCCCATATTTTTCGAAATTATCCCCATAACTTTTATATTTAATAGTGGTTTTTGTGCTTAAAAAGCCGACCCGTTTATAACCTTCCAAATTTATTTTCTTCGCCGTTTCCGTAAAAATATTTATCAAAGGTATATTAATTTTATTTTCTATGTCTTTCGCAAAATAGTGGGCGGTATTGCATGGGATTGCTAACATTTCCGAGCCGAACGATTCCAGTTTTTTAGCACCTTTTATTAATATTCGAGATGTTTCCGCGGGGCTTTCTAAACCATCGACTATGTTTGGTATGGGCAGGTTGTAGATAAGCATTTCAGGGTAATCGGCGTCATATACCGCGCCATATTGTTCTTGGCATTGCTGTATGATTTTTTGGTAAAACATGGCTGTTGATTCAGGGCCGAAACCGCCGAGAATACCTATTATTTTTTTCTTCATTATTTGATGGTTAATTAAATTAGTATTGACATTCCTAAAATTTAAATTACAATGTAGCCGTATCAACGTTTTAACACGCTAAAACGTATTGGTCAAGAATTTAATTTAAAACTCAATGGTTGAGAGGGAATTAAACAACAAGGGATTTAAAGATTTTTTTCAAGTTATTTCTGAGCTTGATACGCCTGAAGAGTGTAGAAAATTTCTTCGTGACGTAGCCACCATTTCCGAATTGCGCGCAATGTCTGAAAGATGGCAAGTCGCAAAGAGAGTTAATAATAAAGAACCGTATAGAAAAATCGCGAAATTAACCGGTGCAAGTACAGCTACAGTCACTCGAGTGGCCCATTGGCTTCATCATGGCATGGGTGGGTATAAGCTTGCACTTGAGCGTATGGAAGAGGATTGACAAACTTAGTTGTTCATACCCGGTAAGGTTTATATCCATCCTTCCCAGTAGGAATGGATCTTTTTGTATATTTTAAACCTTACAAATTATGAAAAACGAATTAAACGGAGATTGGCCTCGTTATGGAATAGAGGAGGTAAATTTAGATTGTCAGATGCGTTGTCCGGGATGCTACGCGATGTCTTCTATCTCAAGAGACATTGCTAGAGTTGCCAAGCCACTGCGTAGGGCCATTGCTAATTTAGACCTTTGTAAAGATGCACGTGGTGGGAAAGAGCTCGAGAGCATGGATATACTGGGTGGAGAGCCTCTGTTTTGGCCGGATTTACAGCCTTACATAGAAGAGCTTCTAAGTCGCTGTATAAGTCCTTGGGTCTTTACCAACATGTTAGCTATTACGCCTAAAATGGCGAATTGGCTTAAAGAGCGCGGCGTCAGTATAACCGGTAAGTTAAATATAGATCCGACCAAGCCTTTTCAGTATGATTTACAGGGTAGGATGGTTGGTCTTAACGGAAATGTCGTAAAAAAGATGGTTGAGGCTATTCGTATATTCCAGGAAGCAGGGTATGATTCCAAATTATTTTCATTGGAAAATCTGCTGAGAGCTGAGAATATAGAATTTGTTCCCGGGTTTTATCGTTGGTGTTTGGAGAATAATATAAAGCCAGACATCGAAATGCTTGGATCTAAGTGTGGATTTGATGAGACATATTGGGGCCTCGCCGCTTCTCCTCAACAAGTTGCCGACATGATTCGCAAGTTGCAGGTCGTGAGAGCCGATATGGGTTTGTCGTCTCAGGAAGTTCTTATGCCTCACATATTCAACCAGTGTAAATTTTTTGATAATGGCCTTTTCTTTGCTTTGGACGGTGGGATTAGATCTTGTAGTAATAGCGCGACCACATTGGCTAATGTTGAAGATACGGACCCTATTAGGAAAGCGTTTGAATCCGAACTGATTTCAAACAGGTGTTCTTTGTCTCAAGAAAATATAGGTGAGCCTTGTAATACTTGTTCTCAGTGGGATCTTGGGTGTAGGGGCGGTTGCCGTGCAACCGTAGAAGGTGATGGGAATCCGTTTGCAGGATATGAGGTGTGTCCTTTCCCTATAATTGACTTTTAGCTTGGAGAACCACTCTTCAAAAGGTAGCCATGTATCCTTTTTTACTTGATTTACCCGGCGTGTGTCGGTAGTTTTTTACTGCTCAAATAACCTCAGATTATGCGAAAAGACGAAATGAAACAAATTCCCGATGAAGGAGGAGATGGTATGGGAGAGGAAGAGGGGAGGGAGCCGCTCCGCTTGTCCCGCCGAGGCGGTGACTCCGCTTCGCGCTCGGCGCTTGAAGTAGATATACAAATTGTGAGTGATGTATATGCGGATGACGTGAGTTTTAAGAAGGCGGAGGTGACGAATTTTGCCGATCGTCTGGTGCGGGAGGTTGAGAAAAAGGGTACGCCGATATGCGTAGGATTGGATCCGCGATTGGATCAAATTCCTCTTTCAATTGTGAAACCTTTGCTTGCAAGATACGGTCCCACTCCCGAGACTGCTTCAAAGGCCTTGCTGGAGTTTAACGTTGGAATTATTGATGCGGTATGTGATCTGGTGCCTGTAGTGAAACCGCAGATTGCATTTTACGAACAATTCGGGTTTTACGGATATTTGGCTTTTGAAGAGACGTGTAAATATGCAAAGTCAAAGGGGCTTATGGTGATAGCGGATGTGAAGCGGGGTGATATAGGGACGACTGCAGAGGCATATGCGAATTTTTTTCTTGGTAAAGTCGAT
>CAYHQD010000075.1:0-5953 GCA_964358905.1 uncultured Candidatus Peribacteria bacterium | reverse complement strand
GGACGCGCATCAATAAAATTCTCGAACTCGCACTAGAAAGCGGTTACACGGAAGAAGAGGGCGTTGAGATGATAAAGGATGGACTCTCCGGGCTTTTTGATGTGCCGATTCATTATTACGCACTCGTGGATTTTGAGGGATTTAAACAGGTGGTGGATAACATTGGAGGTATCGAGGTAAATGTGCCCGAGACCCTTTACGATCCGTTTTATCCGAAAGACGGCACCTATGAATACGAGCCGTTCTACATGAAAGCCGGTCCACAAAATCTTGACGGAGAGAAAGCGCTGAAATATGTGCGAAGCCGCAAAACAACTTCCGATTTTGATCGTGCGCGCCGACAACAACAAACCATGAGTGCAATCAAGGACAAGCTAAAATCATCTGAAATACTACTCTCAAAAACGAAACTCAAAAAACTTTACCAGACATATAATGAATACGTGCAGACTAACTTGGAAGTATACGAATTTATTTACCTGGGACGAAAAGCGGAACGTTTTACCGAGGAACGGATTTCGCATGCAATACTAAATGACGATCCCTACACGGTTGGCGGATTTCTCTACACACCTGAAAGAGAATTTTTCGGCGGCGCATTTGTACTCATTCCATTTATAAATGATTTTCAGGAATTAAAACGATTCATCAAATACGCACTATACTCTCCCGATATGCTCATGGAAAAAACTCCCATTCACGTACTAAACGGTACAAAAACGCCAAACCTTGCAAACGACGCTCTCGCATATATGGAACGCTACGGATTCGATGTTGTACGCTTTGGTAATTCCGATGAAAAAGTGGACACCTCACACATATACTATAGAACCGAAGTTGCAAAAAATACAAAAACAATCGAGGTTCTGGAAGAATTTCTTGGAGTGAAAAGCGAGGCTGCGCTCGACACTCTCTATGATGAAAAAGTATTTTCAACGCAGGCGGATATTGTTATAATACTCGGCCAGGACTTCGCTGACTACAAAAGTGAAAATCGAAAACTTTTTTACTAGAGCGGGCTTTGGATAAACACGTACCATATCATGATTATTCGTCTCAATAAATATATCGCTCAAAGCGGACTGACTTCTCGGCGCAAAGCAGACGACTTAATCGTACAAGGAAAAGTGGAAGTGAATGGTAATATCGTGAGCGAACTCGGCAGGACGATTGATGCGCAGCTCGACGAAGTTTCAGTGAATGGTACAAAGATAAAAGGTGACAACGAACGGCTCTACTATGTGCTCAATAAACCAAGAGGCTACATCTGTTCGGACAAGAAATATCAAGGCGAAATGATCGCGAAGGATCTCATTCCGGAACAAAACATATACAGCGTCGGACGTCTCGATAAGGACTCTACGGGACTCATTATTTTTACCAACGACGGCACCCTCAAACAGAGGGTATCTCACCCGAGTTTTGAATGTGAAAAAGAATACATGGTGAAATTAAATCGTCCCATCACAAAAGAAGAACTGGCTCAATTGCGAAACGGAGTGGAGATAGAAGTGGAAGAAATAAAAAACGAGAAAGTCCATCGTGAACTTTTTTTCGCAAAGCCTCTCTCGGTACAAATTATCACCAATCTTCCCTATCGCGCAGTCATATTGATGACTATACGAGAAGGTAAAAAAAGACAAATCCGACTGATGATGGAACGTATCGGATTCCCGCACATACAGCTCAAACGCATCCGCATAGGAAAAATAGAATTGGGCGATTTACAAATGGGAAAATATCGCGTCCTCACACAGGAAGAAGTAGCTTCCTTATTGCAAAATCATCCATCCCCCGCAAAAGCGGTCACTATCACCACATGATCACCACTCTCATCACACTCGCACTCAGCGCACACCTAAACGAGCCCTCTCTCTCATTGCTACAAATACAAAGCGAGAGTTTCTCTCGACAATTTTCAGGAATCGAAGTGGTGCAACTCACACCACTGCCTGAAAAAAAAGCGGATACCCAGGTGTACCTGACGGCAAAATCCGCTCTCGTCATAGACGTAAACTCCGGTAAAGTACTCTTCGCGAAAAACATCGAAGAAAAATTACCGATTGCAAGTCTTACAAAAATAATGACAGCGGTAGTGGTGCTGGAAGAGACGCAAAACATCAACGCAATCACCACCGTACCGAAAGAAGCTCCGCAAGTGATGGGCTCACGGGTACTACTGCGTAGCGGAGAAAAAATCAGCTATCGTGATCTGCTCTATTCGTTACTCATTCCTTCCGGCAACGATGCCGCAGTCGCACTCGCCATCACCACAGCGGGATCGCAAGAATTGTTTATACAAAAAATGAATGAAAAGGCTCTGGCACTGGGCATGAAAAATACACATTTTTCCAACCCGCACGGACTTGACGATCCCGAGAATTACTCCACTGCAAACGACCTAGCAATTCTCGCAAATTACGCGCTCAAGAAAAAACTCATACGCTCGATCATCGATATCAGCGCACTCGAAATAGTAAGTGCAGACGGCCTCACGCACCTCCTCTCAAGCACCAATAAACTTCTCGGCATAGACCCCGAAATCAAAGGTTTTAAAACCGGCTCCACGGCAAAATCTGGGGAAAGTCTCATCGCATTGGCCGTCAACGAATATGGCAACGAGATCATTACCATTCTTCTCAGCTCAAACGACAGATTCGCGGAGACTCAGTACCTCAAAGAAAAAATATGGGAATCATATGTGTGGTAGTGTACACTGTGGCAGATTATGGTCACTACACACATCATACATCTCATCTTGATCTTCGGCTCAACCGTAAGCTCATTTTTGCTCGCATTCTTAGTCTGCCCGGCATTCATACGCTTCCTGGTACAACATAAACTGGGAAAAAAAATACGCATCACCGCATCGCACGGAGTAGCGGAACTTTTTCATGCGTTACATAAACACAAAGAAGGCACTCCCACCATGGGAGGAATCCTGATATGGGGCACGACCCTCATAATATTGCTTTTCAGTCGCTTGCTTTCGTATATTGGACTCATTGACCACTCCCTCATCAATCGTAGAGAAACTTACTTGCCAATTTTCACTCTCATTACCGTAGCTCTGCTCGGAGCGGTGGATGATTATTTCAACATACGCGGATGGGGCAAATCACACGGTATAAATATTAAGCCGAAATTCCTATGGCTAACTGCATTTGCCGCACTGGGCGCATGGTGGTTCTATATCAAACTCGGCTTTAATTCTCTTCACATACCATTCATGGGAGACTTCGTCATCGGATGGTGGTATATACCACTCTTCATCTTTATCATCATCGCCTCCGCAAACGCGGTAAATTTCACCGATGGACAAGATGGGCTCGCGGGCGGGCTCTCAGTGATCAGTCTATTATCACTCGGTATTATCGCATATTCGCAAGGCCTGCTCATCCTGGCCGCGTTTTGCGGAGTACTAATCGGCGCAACCCTCGCATTTCTCTGGTTCAATATCCCGCCCGCCCGCTTCTTCATGGGCGATACGGGCGCACTTTCGCTGGGCGCTACCATGGGAGTGATCGCCATGCTCACGAACTCAGTCGCGGTATTCCCACTAATTATGTTCATCTTTGTAATCGAAACACTTTCGATCATCATTCAATTGCTTTCAAAAAAATTCCGGAACGGAAAAAAGGTTTTTCACATCGCACCACTTCATCATCACTTCGAACATCTCGGCTGGCCCGCACATCAAGTAACCATGCGATTCTGGATTGTCGGCGCATTCTTCGCGACACTCGGGAGCTTACTTGGCATCGCACATCTTTAGGGAAGCACACTCACATCCACAGTCGCCGCGTTGCCGCTGTTGATACCGGTAAATTCGCTCTGCTGTACGAGACGCAGAAGGTTGGGCGCAAGCAATATATCCATCTCCATCAACACATAGGCATACTGTTCTTCTGTATTTTCCTGTGCAACATACGTTTCAAGTTTTGAGACTATATAATCTTTCAACTCACCTACATTAAGCACCTCTACATCGACCACTTCTTCAAGCGCGCTAAGTATCTTCACATCGTTCAGCGCAATCTCAAACGCCTCATCCAAATATGCGGCCCGATCGGCCTGTTCATACAGACTCAAATCACTGAACGCCCTATCGAAAGCGTTACGATACTCCTCCAGAGAAGGAAGTGCAACTACCTCACCTCCCAGGCGCACCAATTCAAACACCTGGTACAAATTATCCGAAGCCTGTGCAAACGCAATTTGGTTCGCACGAACACGATCGTTTGCAAGCAATAGTTCAACCTCCTCCACTACCTCCTTGATATCATATAAACTTGAGCCGGGAAGCGTGGTATTAAATCTGCGTCTGTCACGTGCGATAATCGCATCAAGTTCTTCTTTTGCAGAAGCGATACCGAGCAACTCGGGGTATTCTTCGATAAGACCGAGCATACGCTCTTTATACTCCACGAGAACTTTCTCTGCAGAGCCACGAAGACCTTTATTGATCAGTAACTCCGCTTCATTTAAACGATTGCTGGCAATACGCAGTTCCTCGGCAAGCTTCTCACGTTCACCCATACTTAAGACCACTCCCAAATCTTCCTTGAACGTCTTCATCGAATAGAGTGGATCATCGGGTAATGCCCCCGTATCCCCTTCGAGATTCTCTGCGTCTTCTTGGGCAAGCAACTGGGTCTCAAACTCATCCTTCGAAAGATTCAAACGCACCCATTCATCCTTTGTGTCCAGAGCGACAATTTTACTTTTGCCATCTTTCAATACCAAACTCTCCCCCTCCACCACGGTTGTTTTCACCGCAGGACTGTAGGAAGAAAGCTCCACATCCACAAAATTTTCCATCACCGAAATTTCCGTAGAATTCTCCTCAGTCGCACGCACATCAAACGTCGCGGAATGATCGGTCTCCACAAGAGCATACAGAGTAGCCACATTGAAAACACTCTTCGTCAAACCCATCACCTTCGACCACATACGCCCCTGTGCCACGCCTATCATAATCATCGTTTCTTCCGGATTCTCCGGATTCGCATACAGTTTATATATATTCAATTTTGACTCTCCCGCAATTCTGCTCACGGTATCATCTGCAAAAAGCGCAGTAGCGCTCGCTCCATAACCGGTGTGAATTCTATCCCCTTCTTTCAGTACAAATCCTTCCTCAACGGGAAGCAACATACCGCTACGATACACATAGACATCTCCTTCCACATCACGGAGCACGCTCTCGGAAGCAAACGCCACTTGAGTAGCGGGCGGGAAACCAAAAATACTCGCAAAAGTAATCAAAAAAACCATCACGCCGGCCAACGCAAAACGCCCTGCGAATCTCATCCCTCTTCCCCATACCATATCCCACAGTGAAAATGTTCCAAGATCCAAAGACGCGAAACTCACCACACGACGGCGCATATGCTGTTTCATCAATGCGGGTATGGAGACGTACGATGCAAGGGCATAAATCGCCTGCCCCAAGCGGTACAAAAGCGCCTCTTCCTCATGACAACGATCTCTTTCGATACGGGAAATCAGCCTTGATTTCAGCATCTCCTTCCTACGTGAGGAAAAAGTGACATCTTGCGCCAAACGGCCGATATGATTTGTTATTTTTGTCATAAATGTGCCTTTTGCTCTACGTAATACGGAAAATAAGTGTTTTTGTTACAAGTTTTACACATCAAAATCATAATACGACAAAATCTTTTTCAGCTCTTTCAATGCGCGAAACTGCATCACTCGTATCGCCGTTTCGTTTTTGCCGAGAATTTTTCCGATTTCACCGTTCTCCAAATCATTGACGAATTTCAGCACGATCAAGTCATGGTATGGCTTACTTAAACTCTCAAGAGCAGCTTTCAAAATCTCATTGTTTAACTTGCTCTCCATACGGTGTCGCGGCTGCCGTTCTCGCGTAGTATCTTCCAGCGTCTCCTCCATATAAACCTACAAATTAACCGTCTTTTCCTGTCATCGG
>CAYHQD010000074.1:0-5960 GCA_964358905.1 uncultured Candidatus Peribacteria bacterium | reverse complement strand
CACAAGTTGCGGAGGATGCGATACGGCGAATGGCAGATCGCCGAAAGACGGTGGCACACTCGTAGGAGGTTTCGCAGGACTTCTTACCTGGGCGGTGAGGAGAAGGAAGAGGAGTTAATCCGTCCACCTGAATGTTTTGAAAATCTCTTCGGCTATCTTTGGGTCGCATGACGGGAAGCGACGAAAACAACGACGGGGTAAAAGATGCAACTGCGTTCATATATCCTGCTGTTTATTGAAGCAATGGGATTACATCATCTTTCCTGGAAAAAGGAATTGCAAGGATCAAGACTTTTGAATCCTTCTTTGTGAAAAGCAACATGGTATCGGGCTCGATTGAGAACGTCGTATCTTCCATCGGATGATACTCATAATCATCATAAGGCCAATTACGCATTGGAAGATTCAGCTCCACCGTATTCGGTTGCGTGCCAATCCATCCATTCCGGAAGGAGTTATCCGGTTCGGCAATGGTTAAGGTACCACCACCTTCATTCCATGTAGTTGCGTTGGTTCGATAATCTTGAACGAAATTTTCCAAACTCTCATCTCCCTTTGCTTCTAAAATGTACGCGAAAAAAGAAAAGGGCGGCTCGGGATGATATATCGTAATCTCTTTACTGGCCGGATCTCCGTACTGCTGAACTCTGGAATCGTCAGGAAACGCAAGAGAAAAAGGCGAAAGAGCTTTATCAAGAAATGTCCGTTTTTGCTTTACCATTTCGTCACCCCATAATTCAAAATCATTGAGATTCTCCTGCATAGAACTTTCCGGTACATCCGTCCAGCGAAAAGTTGAAAAAATATCCGCAGCGGTTCGAGGATCGTCAATCTGCTGGGAAATACAGATAGTAACTCGTTTATCGTCCTCCTCATCGGCGGGGTCGCCGAGGTTCTCGGAACAGAAGGCGTAGGCTCCGGCGCCGTCGTTACAATTCTCCCCTATGGACTCACACTCGCGAGTAGCCTGAGGATAATCACACAGCGCATCCATGCTAGGCGTGTTTCCCATACCACGATCATCGAAAACTTTTCCCCAAATTGTCCTATAACCGCCTTCCTCAATTTCCACGGGATCCTGCGGGTAGCCCATGATTTCAGGGGTGCAGGAGGTGGGGGATGGAATCACACGATAGTAGGTATCTTTTAACCGTTCCTTTTCCTCTTCTGTTAGAGGGTAATCATATGTCGACACACTTACTTCTCGCTCTTTTAAATTGGCACCACGAATCCAACTTGGTTGCTTATATGTGTATCCCCGCACATTATCACATATAACTGTAAACTCCGAGTCTTCAGGATAACATCCTACTTGTTGTTTGTCCTGCAAACTATTAGTGCAACTCGCAAGAGTAAATGCTACAAGCAAAACTAAAACTAATCTTATTTTTGATAGTTGCTCCATGATTGTAGGTTAGGAATCCATACATTATTACCATCAGTCCAGATTGTAGAATCTGCTTTTACCCATCGCATTACTCCTTGCTCCTTGTTATTTACAGTTATTCTATCTACTTCTTTCCACACCACTTTCTCCATCTCACCCACAGTCTTGTTAGGTTCCCAGGCAAGCCAGTAGTCGTTATCTGCATTGGCGGTGATTGCGGGATCGCGGAAGAAGATCAATTTTTGGTCTTCATTGACCCAGGCACCTCCCATATTGCCGATGTCAATTGCATTTGACCACTGTACATCGGCTGTTCCGTTTTGCATCCCCTTTACTGTAGCGTTCCATCCATGCATTGCCAACAGGGCGAGATTGATGGATTTTCCGTCAATACGCGCCTCAAAATGTAAATGATCGGTGAAACTTGCATCGGATATGTTTATATTTTCTTCATCAAGCCCGGCGTCATCCAAAGTGCTTCTGCCTCTTCCGGCGATTATACCTATTTTGTCGCCTGCACTGACTTTTTTACCTTCCCATATTTCAAATCCCTCCATTTCAGTTCCTTCGACAAATTCTTTTTTATCATTTTTTGTATCGGCATTGTGCAGAACATAGATGGTTTTTCCCTCTTCCGTTACTCGATCGGTTTTGTAGAGTGGCATGTGCAGGTAGTTTGATTGCCACGTGGGTGTGGAACTATCTTTCGGGTGATCAATGAGAATTGAACCGAACGAAAGATCAATTTTCGAAATCGTCCCTGATGCTACAGCCACCACATCTTTTCCTTTATCGGCATTGCTTCCCAATCCTAAATCGAGGGCATTGAACGCATTTTCGTCGTGATAACCGGATGCGAGAGTTGCGACCCAGGTGCCGAGGGTGTTGTCAAACGGAGGATTTGCCGCAAGCACGGAGAGAATTTTATCTTCGGTGTCACGGGTAGCCGCATCTTGCGAGGTGGAGTATTTTCCGAAGACAATTGGTTTAGGGTATGAGGGCTTTACCTCGGACTTATTTTTTCCAACTGTCACAACGGGAACATTTTTCAATGAGCCGGTTGAAACCCATGCAGGATTATTTTTAATCCAGGTGTCGGTATGTCCCGACAGATTGATTTTCAGCCAAGAGTCGTCGGTGTTTTTTCCGATAATCTCAACTTTATCGCCCTTATTCAGTTTTGAAACCTTTTTGTGAGAAGTCCCGGGGCCGGAACGCACATTGAGATCATCGGTGGTAATCGTAGCCATAACCTTTACAGGTACGGCAGGTTTGAAAGAGATAGGGGTGCCGATTGAGGTACGTACGGTTCTGCCAAGATTTGATACGCCTTGATAGAAATAACCGGCCATGGAGGCAAGTATATTTGATTTTTGCAGATTATTCGGAACGGTTTGCGGCAAGGTAACTTTCGGTTGAGCCACCGTCGTCGCGGTTTGCGTGGGCGCGACTTTCCTATATACCGTGCTTCCATTTGCGGTCTTGAGAGGAACGAACACGGGTTTTGACATTGCGACGAGTTCGCATTTTTCTGAGATTTCGCGGAGGTGCTCCGGTGAACGGACGAATGAGAGGGAGTTGATCGCGGAGATAGCCGTGTCGAATTTTCGGGAATGATCGGCCTTAACGTTGGCAAAACTTTTTCTCCTTTGTTCTGATACTGCGACTGTCATATACTTGCGGGGTTACATGCTTCATCTACGCTCATGTTTCTTACTTCGGAGGTGCAACGTGGCTACTCCGTCCACCTGAATGTTTTGAAATATCTATAACCCAGACATTCCATCAGGCATTATCAGAAAATAGGGCTCACATGGTGTAGCGGAACAGCCATAGTGGGCGTAAGTTTTGTCTTGAGAGATAAGTGTTATAGTAGCCCCCCCGTTGATTTCAAAAGAGAAAGGTATACTATCTTTTTCTAATGTACCCCATATTTCACAAGGAGTAGAGTAATAGCTCCTTGTTTTTTCTGTCTCAGATATTTGGTGAGCATTGTTGAAAATTTCTTTCACATCATCTTTTGAAAGTTGCCAGTTCATGCATGCTTCAAGTAAAGTGGGATTATTTATTTCCTCAATGACTTGAATACTGTCCACACTCAATATGTTGACACCACGAGCCTTTGTAGATGAGCAAGAAAAAAGTGAAAAGATCACTATACATATACAAATCAAATATATGATTGATTTTATGCTTTTCTTCATGCTCACTACTTAATCAAGTATTTTATGCTTTATTGCATCTAAAACAGTTTGACCTTCTCCTGCTGTTTTGTATGAAATTTCCTCGTGGGTATAAACGTCAGTATAGTTTAAGTTGTACTTGGATTTTAGCAAATTCACAAGGTATGAAACAGATGATACTTGTTCAGGAGTTAGCGGCTCCCAAGTCTTATTCTCTTTATCATATTGCCCTACAACTTCAATGCCTATGCCGTCCTCATTGATAGGATATCTATTAGACGAATCTTTATTGTATTCATGCTGATGTATCGCTGGAGGATTCCAACCGTACCCTTCTATTACTTCCATTTCCTCCTTGGTACAATTCTCGGATTCATAGCACTCCGATTTAATTCTGCCGATATGATAAGTATACTGACTCAAACTTGCTGTTTGATATATCGTTCCATCTTCTGCCACTAAGAAATGTGTGCCCACTCCACTTTTAAAACTTTTTAATGCAGACTCAGTATTACTCGAAGTTGTACGGTGTAAAACAATACCACTGACTTGTTCGTGTATTAGCCCTTTCTCCAGCTCGGGTATTCTCATCGAAATAATTTTATCATTATTCAGCATTTCAGCATCTGTTAATACTGGTGCGACTTGTTGCTTCACTGTAGCTACGTTTACTACAGGGACATTTTTCAATGTAGGAGTTTTCACCCAGTCCGAGTTGTTGATGATCCAGGTATCACCGGTGATATCCGCAAGTTTAATTTTCAGCCATTTTCCATCGGGGCTTTTTCCGACAATTTCCACTTTGTCGCCGGTGTTGAGTTTGTGGACTACGTTGGGTTTCTCCGAGGGAGTGGTAACCCAAGGGTCACTACGCACATTGAGACCGTTTGTGCTGATGGTAGCTACAATCGGAGTCAAAGTTTTCGGAGTTGCTTTGGTCGGTGTACCGATGGTTCGTATCGACTTTCCCAGAGAGGTAACCCCCTTGAATAAGGAGGAGAAAGTGGAAGAGATAAGATTGGCTTTTTGAAGATCAGCAGATGCGGCCTTCGGCAAAGTAACTTTCGGTTGAGCAACGGTCGTCGGGGTTTGCGTGGGCGCAACTTTTCTGTACACCGTGCTTCCGTTGGCGGTTTGGAAGGGGACAAACTTTGGAGTAGCCGCGGCGGCGAGTTCGCCTTTTTCGGAGATTTCGCGGAGGTGCTCCGGTGAACGGACAAATGAGAGAGAATTGATCGCGGAAATAGCCGTGTCGAATTTTCGGGAAGAATCCGCCTTGATTTCGCTGAGACGTTTTTCAGTATTTTTCTTCGTGCTTTGTACTTGCCTTATCTCCCTGCTCATCGCGTCGTAGAGTTTGCTGTATTCGCGTTGCGAGAATTTACCGCGTGCCAGGAGCTTCTCATAGAGAGCATCTAGCTTGGCATTCAGCTGTGCTTCTTTTATCTCGCAATCCGCAATGCATTGTTCCATCTCTTTCAGTTCGTCTGAATATTCCTTGCCAAACATTTCCGTATAAGGATCACCGCTTGATTGCACCTTCATCATTTTCGCTTTCATCGCATATATGAAATCGTTGTATTTTTTCAATAGCGCTTTCGATTCAGTGGTTGAAAAGTCCTCATTCGAATTATTTCGAAAAGCGGCGGAGACCTTCGAAATAAGAGATTTATAAGTTTTCGCATCTCCCGCGAATATCGACATTCGTTCGTTACTCAACACCGCAATTTCATCATTGAAATTTCTATTTGACGGTCTTTGCAAAATTCTCGAATAGTCCTTCAAATAGTTCATCGCGATGTCTATTTTTTCGTTGAGAGGTGTGAATGAATATTTCGTGACGTCTTCAACTATTTCTTTATCTTCCGTCACATCCTCATAGACGGTTTCGGGAATCTCACGAGTAACTTCTTCATACACAGTGGTATTTTCGATTTCTTCACGATATGCGGTGTAGGGAACCTCTTTGTAGGTGACGACCGGGGTCGTTTCGCTGTGGGTAATTTGTTCGGTGACGGTCGGGTGGGGGATGTTTTGATATTCTTTTGTGAGCTGTTCTTTCAATTTGTGGTCGGTGATGCCTTCAAAAAAATAACCTGAAGCTGATGACAAATTATGTTCCGCATTGGAGACACGATCCCGTATTCTCTGTCCTTTTGGACTTTGTTGTGAACCATACAATTCAAAGTCGGCTCTGAGTTCGTCATATTGTTTCACATCGGGAAGATAGTATTTTGCATTTTTCTGAAAACTGTTGCTGAAACTCGAAGTATATTTTGAGTAGTTTTCATTAAGAAATTGAGCCGTCTTTTTCATCTTGTCGAAACCGTTCTGTGGCACGGGCTTTACTATATTTTCGACCCATGTGCGGGTATTGTATGTAACTTCCT
>CAYHQD010000073.1:2634-6104 GCA_964358905.1 uncultured Candidatus Peribacteria bacterium | reverse complement strand
CGGGCCCCGTATTCAGGACTATTTCCGAAACGGTTGTCTTACGCTGATGTCCGATAAGCAGGAAGGTGGCGCGCTCACCGATATAGTACGTCTCTTCACGGATGATTCGTTCTCGGCGTATAAGGTGAAGCGAGTGACAAATCCGATCGTGAAGAGTTTCTGGACGGAGCAGATGGCGAAAACCGGTGCGCGCGAGAAAGCGGAGATGATTCCGTATTTTGCCGCTAAATTCGGTCAATTTATCACGAATGCCATGATGAGAAATATCATCGGGCAGACGCGCTCATCGTTTGATTTTGGCAAAGTGATGCAGGAAGGAAAAATTCTCCTCATGAATCTTTCAAAAGGTGAAACGGGGGAAATCAATTCGAAACTTCTCGGTCTTATCATCACGTCTAAAATCCAAATGGCCGCCATGCAAAGGCAGAAATTGCCGCAAGATCAGCGACGACCATTCTTCCTCTACATCGATGAATTCCAAAATTACGTCACCGATAGTATCGAATCCATTCTCTCGGAAGCTCGAAAGTATCGCCTCGGTCTCAATCTCGCCCACCAGTATATCGCGCAGATCGATCCGAGCGCGGGTGGTGGCGCCTCGAAAAAGGGAGCTACCAATATTAAAGATGCGGTATTCGGTAACGTGGGCACGATCATGTGTTACAAGATTGGCGCCACCGACGCGGAATATATGGCAAAAGAAATGGCTCCCGTCTTCTCCGAGCAGGATCTCGTCAACATGGATAAATTCAAAGCGGTCATGAAACTCTCGATTGATAACCAGCCGAGCAAACCATTCTCCATCGTTCCCGCAAACCCTTATCTCGAAGTTGGCGACAAGCAAGTTGGCGAAGCGATCAAGCAACTCTCCCGCCTCAAATACGGCCGCGACAAAGAATTTGTCTCCCGCCAAATCATCCGCCGCATCGGTCTCGTGCCGGATGAGCCGGTGAAATCAGCCGTCAGAAAGGCTTAGTGCTAATGATGTTGATTGCTGAGTTTCGGATAAAAATCATGCCAATACCTTCTGCAATTACGTTTATTGAATAAGCGGCGTTTTTCTGCTATAATGGCGAGATTCGATTAACGCAATGTGTGTTATATGAATACTCGTTTTTCCACTTTAGGTCGGATTTTGGTTCTCATGGGGATGCTTGTCATCCTTCCCTCGCTTACTTTTGCAAACGCCTTTGAGTCTTATGCGAAGACGTTTATGACGACGGGGTATTATTCTCCACTTCCCGAGCAGGAACACTATGTGACCGGAAGTTATTACAGCGATAAGGCGTTGAATGGAAACGGGACAAACGGCGCCTCCGGCGCCGAGGTGTTTCCCGGTATGCTTGCGGCTCCTGCGTCATATCGTTTTGGCTCGAAAATCAATATTGAAGGCATGGGTATGATGGCGGTTGAAGATCGCGGTGGTGCTATAGTCCAGGCCGGGCAACGTGGAGAGAGTTATGATCGGCTTGATATATGGATGGGCGCGGGTGATATAGGGTTACGCCGTGCGCTTCTCTGGGGTAAACGACTTGTCCAGGCGACCGTGTACGGAGTGCGTCCCGATCTTGTCGTGGATGTCACATTTAACAACTGGAGTGATGATGAACTTGAACTCGTCCGTTACTGGAAACAGTTTGCATCATACGCAAATGATTATGGCACAGCGAAGCTTTTTCCTCATGATCTCTGGCTTGGCCAGACTTCGGATAAAGTCCAGGAGATGGAAACTCTCTTGAGTCAGCTCGGTTACTTTGCGAGTACGCCGGATGCCATGTACGATGAGGTGACGGCGGCAAGCGTATTTAATTTCCAACGAGATAATGACATCGTCTATTCGCTCGATGAACTTGGGGCCGGGCATTTCGGACCGCAGACCAGAGTTACCATCGAAAAAGCGAAAGAACTTTTTGAAAAAGGGGAATACGTCAATCAAACCGCATACTTGGAAAAAATCCAATCGTATGGAGATTTGAAAGAGGAATTCAGTGTGTTTACGGATGAACTTTCGAGTGGCGACAGGGCGGATGAAGTCGCTAAATTGCAGGTGGAGTTAAAAAATCTCGGGTATCTCCGTATCGAACCTACGGGCTTGTACGGGGAAGTGACGAAGAACGCCGTGACTCGTTTCCAATTGAAGATGGGTATTATCAGTTCTGCGGACGCGCATGGGGCTGGGGTGGTCGGACCTCAGACACAGGCCGCTCTCAATTCTATCTTTGACGATCGTATCGAGGCGAAAGGTTTGATTGCGGTCAAGCGCGGGCAAATTGGAGTGCCCGGTGATCTGATGATTGCCGCGTACTAG
The DNA here is from genome assembly GCA_964358905.1 of uncultured Candidatus Peribacteria bacterium. Lineage (GTDB taxonomy): Bacteria > Patescibacteriota > Gracilibacteria > UBA1369 > JABINC01 > CAYHQD01. The sequence continues at coordinate 3,796 of CAYHQD010000073.1, read as the reverse complement.
GGTGTACGTTGTTCATTGATGATTGACTCATTTTCTGATATAATGGAAAGATTTAATGAGTCTCATGAAGCACCGGTTTTCACAATTCATTCATACCCTCCGCGGGTCTCGTCATACGATGGCGTGGATGGTGATTATCGCGATGCTTTTTTCTTCCGTGCTCGGTATCCAATACACCCAGCTGAATTTGCAGACATCGATCCTCTCTATGCAATTGCCAAAAAGTTTTGACGGGACTGTGTATCCGTTGACACAAGTGCCACTGTGGCATCTTCTTACCACTGAAGAATACAAAGCGGAGTTTTCCCAAATACCCGCATCTAAATTGCAGGCTATGCCAAACTATAATCCAAATTTGCTCCAGGCGTCTCTTTCCACTCTAGGTTATACCGACGAAGAAAATCGTCTTCGGGATGCAAAGATTACGTATACCGTGCCTTATCTCGGCAGTTATAAACTCGACGGTCTCGAATATTCCGGCAGTCATCCTGCAGTGGATATCAAGGCGCCGGTCGGTACTCCCATAGTCGCCATTGCAAATGGTGTGGTCACGAAGGTGACGGATCAGGCCTATGGATTCGGACTGCATGTCGTCATTAAACATATCGATGTGCCTTCCGCAGATGGAGGTACGCAGGTCGTATTTTCTTCTTACAGCCATATGGCAAAAATCGATGTGGAGGTTGGACAAGTAGTTGTGAAAGGTCAAATTATCGGTACGGTGGGTAAGACGGGTACCGCCACTACCCCGCATATACATTTTCAAATTGACAAAGGGAGCGGCCCGGACAGCGCTCCGTGGAATCCATACTGGCCGTTTACCTATAATGACTATGCGCCGCAGGGCTTGACATTTTTTGATGCGATCAACGCCGGTATCGGCCAAGAAAATGCTATCAAATATACGATTAATCCGATGGTGTTTGTACAGTCTTATCTAGTTGATGAACCTGTCGTATTGGATTCGGTGGAGGAAATCTCACCCGAAATCTCACCCGAAATTTCAGCGCCTTCTATAGAATATGTGTTCGAAATTACTGGCTCAAACGCCTATGTAAAAGGAAATCTTGCTGAATTTGAAATTGAGGTGAAAAATGCCGAAGGTCAACTGGTCTACGTGCCACGCTTTTCCGAGACGATCGAACTTTCACTGACCGATTCT
>CAYHQD010000073.1:0-2534 GCA_964358905.1 uncultured Candidatus Peribacteria bacterium | reverse complement strand
GATGAATCGGGTAATCCGACGACATTTACCGTACTTGGTGATGTGAAGGTTACACTTGATGAAGGTAATGCGTTGGTAGAGCCATATGCTCTTTCCATGGGTGATTTTATGCAGGGATTTGCTGAGATAAAAGTTATTCCGAAAAGTCGAGAGCGTATAGTGCTTCGCGCACAACATTCGTTTCTGAAAGGTATCAGTGAGCCACTGATCTTCGGAGGTCCACTTTTTACGGATCTTGTTCCTTCTCATGCAAACTTCACCGCTATCAGTGAATTGAAAAAAAGCGGGGTGATTGCGGGTTATCCCGACGGGTCATTTAAACCTGATAAAGGGGTTTCTCGTGTTGAAGCGCTCAAGTTGATTTTTGCTGGGATGAAAGCTGAGGTTCCTTCGAGTGGTTCGTTCGAACTGCGTTTTGAGGATACGTCCGTAGGTGAGTGGTATGCGCCGTATCTGGTCTATGCATTGGGAGTCAATGTGGTGAGCGGGTATCCCGATGGTACATTTAAGCCTGAGAATACAGTTAACAAGGCGGAATTTGCAAAGATGTTGGTACTTGCGCTCCGTGCGGGAGAGACTGCTCTGCCTGAAGATGGGGATGCCGCTTCACCCCGTTTCGCGGTGGCCAATGATGTGACGGCTGAAGATTGGTTTGCAGTATATGTAGCGTATCTGCTTGATAAAGGCTATATCGATCTCATCGATGGGAAATTTTTCCCCGCGGAACCGATGGATCGTGCTCGTGTCGCCGAGGCGATTTACAGAGCGACTAGATAAATCATGGTAAACCGCACTTGTGAAAGGCGGTTGAGTCTTATACAATACTCCCGACTTGTCGGGAGCGCTATTATAAGAGGTTACCCTCATGTCGTGCGTCTTTTATGCGCCCGTAGCTCAGTGGATAGAGCAGAAGCCTTCTAAGCTTAAGGTCGCAGGTTCGATTCCTGCCGGGCGTACCACAATTCACGAGGGGTAAGCATCCCCCTCATGCGCTCCCCCACAAGGTTTTCGCGTTTAATTTCAACTCAAAATCATTAACGCAATCGTATTATTCACCATATGAAATGCGATGACGGGGAGAAGTGACGGTGAAACGGTTTTGCGATGCGAGGTGACATTCAAAAATAAATGGTTGATGATAAGTCCGAGGATGAAGACGCCGAGTATGCTTTTGAATTCCAAATGAAGGAGTGCGAAGAGCAGTGCAGTGATCAGCGATGCCAAGTATGGGGGCATAGTGCGTATGAGTGTGTTCAAAATAAACCCGCGAAACACGAATTCTTCAATGACAGGTGCGATGACGATTGCGATGAATGATGCTACGATATACGTGGCTTGGTCTTCCTTTAAGAACGACAGACTTTGTGGTTGCAGGCCAGGGATATCTTCAATAGGAATGAAGTAGTTGACGGCCGCGAGGATGAGAGCGGTGAGGAGAAGTAATCCGTATCCGTATAAAATGGTGCGTATGATTTCCCACAGAGTTGTTTTTCGTATGCCAAAATCGCTGTAGCTGATTTCTTTTCCTCGTAGGATTATGTAAAGAGGAAAAAGAAACGTGAATGCAGTCAGCAGATATGCGCCGGTGAAATTGATGACCGGATAAGGTGAAATGAGAAACGAGAATGTCCCCCACTTTTCATGTGCGGTTGCAAGAAAAAGTGCGATGAGCTGGAGAAGAAGTGTGCCACCGACTGCGATGTACACGTCGCCGGGTTTCCAAGGAGGATTAGATTTCATACTTTAAGTTGCTACGTGCATGGTGAGTCCACTATAGTGTGTGCAACGCACATATATGATAGATCGAAGTTCGGTAGTACAACAAGGCATAAGTTCGGAAGGGGATTTGGTGCATGCGAAAATGGGAGATGCTTCGTCCGACACGTCCGGGTCGGCGTTGCTAGAAAACACCCTGCGCCCTCGGACATTACAAGAATACATCGGCCAGAAGGAAATAAAGAAAAACCTTAATATAGCCCTTCATGCGACGAAGAAGAGGAATGAAGCGCTGGAGCATACCCTCCTCTATGGACCACCGGGACTTGGTAAGACGACCCTTGCCGGTATTATCGCCCATGAACTTGGCTCCCACCTGAAAATTACCTCAGGACCCGCACTCGAAAAACAAGGTGACATCGTGGCGATCCTCACGAATTTACAAGAGGGAGAGATCCTTTTTATAGATGAAATTCATCGGCTCAAGGCGCCTATCGAGGAAGTGCTGTATAGTGCGATGGAGGATTTTTGTGTAGATCTCATTATAGGAAAAGGACCGTCGGCTCGTTCGATGCGTCTGAGTCTTCCTCACTTTACCCTGATCGGTGCAACGACAAAAGTCAGCATGCTTTCCAACCCGCTCTATGATCGTTTTGGTAACTTATACAAATTGGCGTTTTATGAGCATGAGGAGATCGCTGAAATTATCACCCGTTCCGCAAAAATTCTAGATATCGGACTCGAAAAACAGGCTGCTAAGAAAATCGCGTCCGCATCACGTTCCACTCCGCGTATCGCCAATAGGCTTCTGCGCAGGG
>CAYHQD010000072.1:0-6249 GCA_964358905.1 uncultured Candidatus Peribacteria bacterium | reverse complement strand
AAATCTCAAAGTGAAAGTACTCAACGAAGCTACATTGAAAAAAATGGGGGCGGGCAGTATTCTCGCCGTTGGAAAAGGCGCGAAAGAAAAAGCGCGCATGATCATATTTGAATATAAGAATAAACCGCGTAATAAAAAACCATACGCATTCGTCGGCAAAGGAGTGTGCTTTGATAGCGGCGGACTAAATTTGAAACCATCACACCATATCGAAGATATGAAACTCGACATGTCAGGTGCCGCCACCGTCATGGGTATTTTCCGTACACTCGGCGAACTACAACCACACCTGCATGTAGTGGGCGTCATTGGAGTCGTGGAAAATGCGCTCTCGCGTGACGCATATAAACCCGGCGATATATTGAAAGCACTGAACGGAAAAACAATTGAAGTGCTCAATACCGACGCAGAAGGCCGCCTGGTACTGGCCGACTGTCTGACCCACGTAGAAAAAGAATACAAACCATCCTACATTATTGATTTCGCCACTCTCACAGGTTGTGCGCTCTATGCGCTCGGGCATGACATAACACCGATTCTCGGCAACGATCAAAAATTGATCGACACAATGCTTGCCACCGGAAAACACACGAGTGAAATCATGTGGCAGTTACCTCTGCATCCAGCGTACAAAAAAGCATTCAAGGGAAGTATTTCCGATTTGGACAATACTGCGGATTCCGTAAAAGCGGGCACTATCACAGGCGCGATTTTCTTGGAAAATTTCATCAATGAAAAGACGCCGTGGGTACATTGCGATATCGCGGGAACCGCGTATTCCGAACGTGTGGACGGACCTTATAAACCAAAAGGCGCAAGAGGAATACTGATACGAAGTATGTGGGAACTTTTGACTCACACTATTTAATCTTTTCATATGAACAGATGTGTACGAATTTGCGCAATCGCATTGCCTGCGGTTTTATTCACCTCCGGACTCTGTTTCGCAATAACCCCTCTCACCTTCGAAGATCACAACACGGATATTCCTGTGACGATTGACGGACATGCATTGGTAAGCCCATGGGGATACGGCACGCCATCCGCAAGTTATCCGACATTTGGTGATATAGATGGAGATGATGACTTGGATCTTTTTATCGGCACTGGAGAAGGAACCTTGATTTTTTATAAAAACACCGGCACCAAACAGACACCTTCGTTCACACTCGAATCACGAAAATTTTTGGGAATTGACAAAGATCAGTACCTGCTGTTTCCCACCTTGGCGGACACAGACAATGACAGTGATCTCGATCTCTACTTCGGTGATTGGGCGGAAGGAATCAATTATTATAAGAACAAAGGAAACTCACGAGTACATGAACTAGTTTCCGGATCGGGGAGCGAAGCAACAGTGGATGTAAAAAACTTCGCCGCTCCGACTTTCGGAGATTTGGATGAAGACGAAGATCTCGATTTGCTCGTAGGAAATTTCGAAGGAAGAGTCTTCTACTACGAAAACGTGGGAACACTCTCAAAACCGCAATACATACTCACCGACAATACATTTCTGGACATAGAGGTGGAAGAAGTGGCGGTACCGAAATTGGTCGACATAGATGCGGACAAAGATATGGATCTGTTTCTGGGAAATAGCCAAGGAGTCATACAATTCTATCGCAACAACGGCACCGCGCGCAAAATGATGTTTGAGCTTGAAAACGCTTCATACATTACGATAGATCCCGCCTACACCTACCCTGCGTTTGGCGACATCGATGCGGATGGAGATTACGATCTTTTCATAGGAACAAACAAAGGTGCGACAATTTACTTTAAAAATACTGGGACGGCGCAGGAGCCGCTGTTTGAAAAAGTGACCGATGAATATTTTCACATAAAAGTGGGGGAAAACGCGGCACTCGACTTCGCCGACATAGATGATGACGGAGATGAAGATATGTTCATCCTAAATAAAACAGGTGAATTCGATTATTTCAGAAATACGGGCTCGGCGGCTACGCCTCATTACACCCTTGCCGCAAGGGACTTTGCCCGCCTCGATACATACGCTTCTTCATTTCGCATTGCAGACATAGACAGTGACAATGATTTTGACCTGATCGTGGGCTACTATGATTCGCAAACGGGAAAAAACGGAGGACATCTTTCTCTGTATCGAAATATCGGCTCGGTAAGAACCCCTAATTTTCTAAAAATAGAAAATGCCTTCCCGCAAATAGATGTGGGAGAAGCGAGTACGCCGGAACTATACGATTATGACAACGACGGAGACATGGATCTCTTCATCGGAAATGCGGAAGGTAAAATCGCTTACTATGAAAATACCGGGACAAAAGAGATCTACGCATTTACACTTGTCAACCAAACGTTCGAGAATATAAATGTTGACGCGCATGCTCAAATTCGCTTTGCGGACCTCGATAACGACGGAGATGAAGATGCCGTACTGGGTAATAAGTACGGAAGAGTATTGTACTTTGAAAACGTCACAGGCAATGTAAATGTGAACTTCCTTAATAGAGGAGAAATCACACCTGATCTGGGAGACTTTTCAGTCATTGCACCGCTTGATATTAATTTCGACAAGAAGATGGATCTCTTTGTCTCCAGTGCCGCAGGCAATGTGCATCACTTTTCTCAAGTCAGCACAAACCTCTTCCCTCCGGAAGATATCGCAGGAGTCAAAGTGGTGATGAATGAACACCGCATCACCACCATCACCTGGAAAGACAGCCTCGATAGTGAAAAAGATCTCTCTCATTATCAGGTATATCAGCGAATTGATGATGAGGGCTTCGGTGGAGGCGCAAATGTAGGCAAGGGAAAATCAGTGACGATTGTGGAACTCAGAGAAAATCATCCCTATACGGTAAAAATCATCGCAATCGATTCATCAAATCTCGAAAGCAAGGGCGTAGTTGTCACACTGACACGCACGGGAGAGGAGCTCGACTATGAGATCACATATCCAAAAAAAGAAATCATCGTGGCGCCCGGCTCACCGGTCACCGAATACTGCGCGGGATTTACGGATGTGCTGAAATCGGAAGTGGGATCGAGTATGTGCGATGCGGTTAGTTTTGTAAAAGATGCGGGCATTTTCACGGGCAACAGCGATGGTACTCTCGCTCTCTCACGCCCCATCAATCGCGCGGAAGTGACGAAGGTACTCCTCGAAGCTTTTGATTATACCATCGAAGAATCGCTCGAACCCGGCTTAACTTTCACCGATATAGAGCCCGCGGAGTGGTATGCGCCTTATGTCTACACAGCACTCAAGCATGAAATTGTGACGGGCTACGGAGACAAAACTTTCAAACCCGGCCAGACAACAAACAAAGTGGAGTTGCTGAAGCTCCTCCTCGAAATGGCGAATGTGGATCTCTCCACAGTAGACATCGGCACCTCGCTCTACAGCGATATCGAAGCTTCCGCGGAAAACGAATGGTTTATCGCCTATACCAACTTCGCACATCTAAACAGCCTTATCGAAGTGACAAACAATTCTCTCCTTCCCGCAACTCCGATGACACGCGGCGATGTAATCCTCCTCTTGTATCGCATGAAAGAACGCGTGCCTCACGTATTCCCATCTTCCGATCCCGTATTATAAGGTTTCAAGTATCACATTTTCGACTGCCTCGCACACTTCTTTGATTTGTCCTTCTCTACTTTCTATCACTCGATCGCATTCATCCTGCCACGCCATTTCTTTTAAGAAACTTTGGTGACGAAGTTCAAGTTCATCCTCGAGTGTAGGCGCCCGTTTTAAAATTCGCCGTTTCAAATCGTCCCACTTGGCGCGCAAAAAAATAGTCATAACCTGCTCTTTCGGTAAAATTTCGCGGATAGAACGCACTCCCTGCACATCCACTTCGCGGATCACCACTCGGCCATCATGCAACGCATCCGTAATGGGCTTCTTCAACGTACCGTAATAATGTGCACCGTGGATCGCCGCATACTCCAAAAACTCCCCCTTATTCAACCGCTCCTCAAATTCCTCCCTGCTGACAAAATAATACACATCGCCTTCCACCTCCTGCGGCCGCTTTTCGCGTGTAGTACATGAAAGAGGAAAGAAAAACTCAGGATGCCTTTTCTTCAAATATTCCAGCACCGTCCCCTTGCCGGAACCCGAAGGACCTAGAATCAATATTAACTTGCCAGTCTTATAGACACTTGACATATTCGTGTGATTGTCGTATAATACTATGATACTTACTTTTCCAGCCGGTCCTCTGATTGGGACCATGGACACCTCACCTATATATATTCGTGACGGAACCCAAGAGAGGTAGGTACTGGGTATTATCCCACGTTATACGGTGCCAATCAGCCCATATAACCAATCCCATCTGGACATAAGACTGTGCCACTGACTCAAAATATATACGTCACCGGCAGATAGTCATTGTATCCTGGTGGGATTTATTGTGCCTGCGGCACAATTTTCCTTCCCCCTCGCAAATCATGTTCTAACTGTGAGAATTATTCTGCGTAGCGGCTCGTTTTTAGAACGGCAGGTCGTCTATCAACACTTCCGCATCAGCGGAAGTGGCTCCCAACCCCGCTACTGCGGGGGCACCCTCTCCCTTCTCAATTGCATTTTGATCACCCATATCCTCACGCGAAGCGCCAGCTTGTACCGACCCATGCTCCCTATCATCCCTCATTGCACTGCCCGCATCGGCATTTTTGCGATCCAAGATAATAATATTATCCGCAACGATTTCCATCTTGCGACGTTTCACCCCGTCATCTCCGCTCCATTCGCGAGTCTGCATTCTACCCTCAACAAAAATCCTCGTTCCCTTTTTAATCATCCCCCCTACGATCTCTGCAAGTTTTCTCCAAGCCACCACATCGTGAAATTCCGCCTTCTCTTGACGCACCCCTTCTGGGTTGGTCCACACCATATTGGTCGCCACACTGAAAGAAGCGACTGAAACTCCGCTTGGGAGTTGCCTGACTTCGGCGTCACGGGTTACGTTGCCGATGATTTGAGCTCTGTTTAAACAGTACATATCCACATTGTTACATAGTACAGTGCGGCGATTATACTTTTCCCCCAATCTATGTACAAGGAATTAAAAAAATATGATTTGACTTCGATGTAAATACATATAATAAAAATACATAAAACGTCCCAGCAGGATCAAAAAAGGTATCAAAAGTATGACAACTAGGATAAGCTTCGCGCGTAATGATAAGGAGAAATTCATATGAAATATAGTTTTCTTATAGGTAGACATCCCCCTCTTTCAATCGCCGAACTCACCGCCGTATTCGGCCCAGCCTCTATGCGAAGCATGAATGCGGAGCATGTATTTCTTGAATCAAAAGATGAAATTTCACCTGCGACTTTTGACCGATTGGGAGGCTCTATCAACATGGGAAAAGTGATAAATGAATGTGATGAAGGAGAACTGATCGAGGTTTGCACGGACTATATTGCATCCGTCTGCACTCCGGAGAAAAAACTCATTTTTGCAATCAACATATACCCTGTAGCACCGGCACATAAAAAATTTCTAAAAAATATATTAATCAAGGTGAAAAAAAATCTCACCTCGGACGGTTTCAAAGTGCGATTTCTGAATAAAGTCATCGGCGAAGGAGCCCAAAATATCGAACATATTCAGACGAAAAAAGAAATCCTCGAAAAAGAAAACACGGTTTGCCTTGAGTTATTGGAGCAAAGCTCCAATTTCCCCGCATCCCAATCTACCACCTCTAATAGCTCTTACCTCATCTCCGCTCTCACCGCCAGCCAGGACATCGAGAGCTACTCTCTGCGCGATTACGACAAACCGTTCCGTGATATGACCGTGGGTATGCTCCCTCCGAAACTTTCACAAATCCTCATAAATCTTGCCGTAGGTCACCACGACAAAGAAATCACCATCTTCGATCCTTTTTGCGGTACGGGGGGAGTCCTACTCGAAGCCATGCTCATGGGCTACCACGTGGAAGGATCCGACCTACATCCGAAAATGGTAGAAAAGGCTACTGCAAATATCGAATGGCTCAAAAATACCTATAAACTGAATCCTCATCTCAAAACCACGCTTTTTGAACACGATGCGACCCACCCTTTTCCAAATAAAAAGAAGGAGGCGATCATTGCCACCGAAGGGTACCTAGGCCCACCGCTTCACGGATACCCCGCCCCCGAAATCGCTCAAAAAAACCTTACGGAAATCACCGAACTATACTCCGCTTTTTTCAAAAACCTCGCCAGCAGTTTCGGTGAACTCTTATTCCTGCTGCGAAGTAGAC
>CAYHQD010000071.1:0-6270 GCA_964358905.1 uncultured Candidatus Peribacteria bacterium | reverse complement strand
TCAGATTATATGTCCCATGCAGTACCATAGCGATGAAAATACCCGTCCACCATTTGATCTTCGGCAGTACCGCCCGTGGATCTTTGTCGAAACTATGCGCCAACCAGCGCACAAATCGGTGCCCCCGTCCTTCCCACTTTTCCTGAGTTACAATAGGATCGGAAAATTTCGAGAGTCCGTAATAATAGCCCGTAATGCTTGAAAAAACCATGTGCGCGCAGATAGTAAATAGCGAACGAAAGAGAAAAATCACGGTAAAACCCGCCACACTCTCATCTCGTAACCCGGAATAAAAATAGAGCAAATTCTCACTAAATGCGAATCCGAGCGCCACAAGTAGATTATATTTAATGCAATTATTGATCGTCTTTATCTCAATCGCCGTATAATCTATGTAATAAATCATCGAGCCTTTCGCAACTTCTTCGAGGGCTCCGGCCAACATATACGTAATCACAAACCAGATAAGCGGACTCTCCACGGTCTTATTGATATATTCGTAAATATCGAGCGAAGGATGATAAGTCCATAACCACTCCAATCCCAAGATCGGCAGTACGGTCAGCGTCCCGAGCAAAAATATGGAACCCATGTATTTGGATTCTTCGTCGCGTTTTTTGAACCAAATATACATCCAGACGAATACCGGCAGAAGCGCAAGCAATAGAACTAACGTATACATTTGCCAATCACGCATCACGATACCCAATATTTTTTGTATAACGTCCATACAACTTAAGCTTGTAAAGAAAGTGCGAATCGAATTTAATGTGAGTGCACCATTCCATTTATTTTAGCACAAAAACGATGATTTGTCCAAAATGCGAATACCATGATACCAAGGTAGTGGATTCCCGCGATGCCATGGAAGGAAAAGCCATCCGCAGACGACGCGAATGCCTGAAATGTTCTTACCGTTTCACAACGTTTGAACAGATCGAAACGACGAATTTTCTCGTGATCAAGAAGGATGGGTCGCGTGAGCAGTACAACCGAGAGAAATTGGAGCGCGGCATCTGGAAAGCATGCGAAAAACGTCCGGTTACGCAGGAACAGGTCAAACAACTGCTCGACGAATTGGAAGAAACATGGATAGGGCTCGGCAAGGAGGTCCCATCGAAAGTTCTTGGCGAAGACCTCATGGACGCACTGAAAAAACTGGATGAAGTCGCCTACATCCGTTTCGCCTCCGTCTACCGCCAATTCAAAGATGTCGAAAGTTTCAAAAAAGAACTCGCGGAGCTATTGAAGTAGGCTAGTGAAGTTGATGATGACCCTCTTCCAGAGAGGTTGAATTGCTCGGCTCTTTATCCGCTTCTCTTTTCCAGAGTCTTAGCTCAGTTGGTAGAGCGTTCCCATGGTAAGGGTGAGGTCTCGGGTTCGATTCCCGAAGGTGGCTCCACCCTGCTGTAATCATCGCCCCCCCCCACTACGAAGCAGTAAACTGTATATTGCATATATTCTTATAAAAGGATACATTCTCTCTATGAGAATAAGAAAATATACAGCACAGCAAACCTCGATATATCGTATAGTGAGTGGCTCTTCCAGGTTAGAGGGATTAAGTTTTGAACGTGCGAGGAAAAACGAGAAAGTAATCGCTAAATTGAAACAATATGGTCGCGGCTTCTCGATATAATGTCGGTGGGGACGAAGCTGATATTACGAAAAACAGACTTGGAATTACAGACCTAAAAGAATTGGGTGATACGGAAACGGTTCTTTTAACTGATGCCTACGACTACTTCTTTTGCTTACTGTACGGTGGAAATTTAGACTTAAAGTTACATTCGCTTTTTGATATTCATAGATATTTTCTTGGTACACTTTATACTTGGGCCGGAAAGATGCGGACTGTTAATATTTCCAAGGGGACGATGCTTTTTACTCCGCCTGAGCGAATCGATCAGGCTCTTAAAGATTTTGAGGTTGAGTTTGAAAAGAACAGGCCCATGGAAATAGATTCAAAAAAAGAAATTGTAGGTAAGATCGCCTTTCTTCATTGTGAGTTAAATGTGATCCATCCTTTTCGAGAGGGGAACGGTCGTACGATTCGGTTGTTTATTGATTTGCTTCTAGAAAGCTGTGGGTATCAGGGCTTAGATTTTCGAGAAGTTTCTGAAGTTGATTATATTACAGCGTGTCGAAAAGGCACTCTGAAGGACTACAAACCGATGGAGAAAATTTTCTTTCAGCTTTTAAAAAAGAAGTAGCAAGAGATTGAGTCCACTTTTAAAAGCTTAATTATAGTTCACCTGGAATGAATGGAACTTGCATTTGTCTTAATGCTGGATACACTTCTGTAATGACAGTAAATTTATTTCCTTCATTATATTTAACAATAATGTTTCCACAATTTTTTAAATGAACCGTACTGAGTTCTTTGTGCATTTCTTTCCAATCAATGTTTATTTCATTACGTTCTCTTGGATTGATAGTCAGGATTAAATTTTCTTCCAACTGATTCCCATACTTTTTTTCAAAGTTCCCTTAATGTACTCGATTACTTCTTTTGTTTGCGGTTTCACCGTGCATCGCTTGTGTTGGAATTTACGCATCCCAATTTTTTCTATACCATTTTCGTCTTTCACACCTGTAACTGAGACAATTGCAAAATCCGTTGCCGTGTTTTTTTCTAATACATTTTTTAGGTCCCTTAAAGTTAATATACTTTCTTCTTTGAATTTGAATGTTGATTTCAACTCAAAACAAAGAGCTGGCGATTCTGGATAAAAGTCCAAAAGGGATATGCCAATAAATATTTCCTCTTCGTCTGTGTCATGGTTTTTTTCCTCAACCATCCGAGATGTGATTCTATCTATATTTTCCATAACACTTATTTTATCTGAAAATGGAATTTCGAGTTCCGTTAATATTTCTCGAAAGCGTACTTCTTTTGATTCAAAATATATACCCTTCATTTCCGCTTTTGAGAAGCATACGAACAATTTTTCTTTTATGTATGTAAAATTCATATATCTTTAACTCCAAAATATATAGCACCTAACGATTTTGAATTATACTCCAGCTTGTTATTACGTTAAAATAGATTGAAGATTTGAAGTTGAGGTATGATATGCGTATTTTTAAACCATCATACCTTGTACTCCGGTATAATTGCACGACTATGCATGGTCGGAGACCGCGCCTCATCACACTACTCATTATGAAGTAATTTTAAATTTGGTATGAAATGAGGAGAGGTATATACTGCGAGCGGATTTTTCATCTTGCACACATTAATTTTCATTTTATGTCACTTTATACACGACGGGGTGATAAGGGAGAGACCGATCTTCTCAAGGGCGTACGAACGGATAAAGATAGTTTGCGTATAGGCGTAATAGGCACATTGGATGAACTCTGCAGTTTACTCGGGCTCGTGCGTACGAAATGCCAACTTACTAACGTGTCCGAAGCGATTATCTATCTCCAGAAAACACTTTTTGAAATGGGCGCGTTACTCGCCGGACACGAAGGGGCCACCATTCCTCCGGCTAAGACGTTGGAAGATGTCATAGACGAATTGGAAAAGCTACTCCCGCCGATGAGGCATTTTATCTTGCCGGGAGGACACGAAGGAGCCGCACTTCTCCATCACGCGCGCTCGGTCTGCAGACGAGCGGAACGACTGGTCGTCGCCCTGCAAAAGAAAGAGACGGTAGATGAAAACGTACTCATATTTTTAAATCGTATGTCCGATCTCCTCTTCGCCCTCGCGCGCTACGTAAACCATACCTACATGCTACAAGATCAAGTATGGGAAGGTGTACCGAACGAGAAATCAAAAAAAGAGAAGGCTACTCAAGAAGTCGAGATACAGGAGATGGAATTTGCTGAAAAGACTGCTTAAATTTTTTACATTCTTAATTTCACATCATGGCCATCACTTTTCCACCAAGCAGCGCGAAGCGAAGCGGAGCGCTACCCCCTCCATCATCTTCTCCTTCACCATCTTCATCCGGCTTTAGTTTCTCACCTCTGCGTTCCCTCTTGAAATTTTCCGTCGTCGTTATCATCATCATCGTATTTATCATATTCGACGGAATCGTACTCGTGCCTTCGGGACATGCGGCGGTTATATTCGACTACGGACGCGGAGTTTTGGAAAATGAACGAGGGGAGGGTATACATCTGAAAGTCCCACTCTGGCAAAAGGCCACCGTATTTGATCTGCGTACTCAGGAATACACGATGAGTATCGCGGCGGAAGAGGGCAGTCGGTACGGCGATGATTCCGTGGAAGCTCGTTCAAAAGACGGTCAAGTGGTATGGGTGGATGCGACCGTGCTCTACCATCTCGAAAAAGACAATGCGAATAAAATCCTCCAGACACTCGGAAGGGAAGCGGATATGATTCAAAAAGTGGTGCGCCCTAAAACGCGTGAAGTCATGCGTGATGTGGTGAGCCGATTTAATTCTCTCGATCTCGTATCGGAAAAACGCACGGAGATTTCGGATTTGATGAACAAAGAGTTAGCCGCTTCATTCCAAGTGAATTTCATTTCATTCGATGACTTGTTGATAAGAAATGTTACGTTCTCTCCGGAATTCGCTCAGGCCATCGAACAGAAAGAAATTGCGAGGCAAAATGTGATCACCGCACAATACAGAAAAGAAGAGGCTTTACAATTTAAGGAGAAAAAAATCATAGAGGCCGAAGCGGAAGCGGAATCAATTCGTCTCAAAGGCGAAACACTTCGCTCAAATCCCGAAGTTATCCAGCTCGAATTTGTACAAAAAATAGCAGATGATATAAAATGGGGCGTTCTCCCTGACAATATTCTTCCTCTTATGAATTTTGGCCAATAATTCGATAACTACTTTTGATATGAAACGATGGCTGTTCATTTTTGTGCTCATGAATTTAGTGTTGATAGGGTGCACCAAGAAAGATGAAATTGTACTCAATAAGAAACCGGAAAATAAGTCTATCTCTGTGACACTTTATGGCGTTCTCTTGGAGGATAATGGAGTGAATGGCGAATTGGTGGGATGTGGAGATAGTCTCGTTCCCGTTCGATCATACGAACTTGGGGGCAAAGAAGAATCATTTACTCGTGAAAGCGCCATGAAAGTAGCGCTCAGCACCCTCTTGCTTCTCAAAACTTCAGAACTTAAATCGGGTCAATACAACGGCGCATATCAGTCGAATCTAATGGTGAATGGCGTGGAAATAAATGGGGATGTGGCGAATGTATTTTTGACCGGAAATCCAAGTTTCGGAGGTATGTGTGATGTACCGCGATTCCAGATGCAGTTGGAAAGAACCGTTACCGAATTTGAGAATATACAGCTCGCTCATTTCTTCCTCAACGGCTCCGAGGAGAACTTTACAAATGCATTAAGTTCACAGTGAAATTCCGCCAGCTTAGGGTGAAAGTACTGTAGCAAAAGCGATGAGTTAAGCGCGCAATAATAGTTTATCCACTTGTACTGAACGCGCCTCCGCACGGTACTTCCTGTATTTCAGATCAATGCGTACTTTCTTCGTATTCTCTTCCTCACCATTTTCGTTACTGTTTGCGTTGCTATTTAAAGACAGTAGCCACCTCTCACTCGGCATTTTTTCGTTGATAATAAGCCCATTGTGCGCAAATTCATGATGGATTTTGCAAAAAGGTATGATGAAACGATGATTGTGGCTCAGCGCAAACCTCTCCGCGTGATGAAGATGCTCTACCGGCCGACAGCACCTCGGATACGCACACTTCCCTCCCGTCCCGGCAAGTGCTTCTCGCTTCACCGCCGCCGGAATATTTCTACTTCCGGATGTCTTACCGGACAACTTTTCGCCTACCCTGTCCAATTTTTCTCCGGAGAAATTTTTGCCATTTTCATCTTTTTGTGGTGAAACAATATTTGATGATGTCTCTCTTTCCCTTTTTTGTGAAACATCATTAAGATCATTCGGAAATGGTAGCGCATTTCCACTACCAACTTTTTCGACGCTCATCTTCCGCAAAATTCTTTTCAGTGCTTCCCTGTTACTCAGCCCCACCCCGGCCATCTTTTCCAATTCCTTTTTCAAGTTGAGAAACAAAAATTGCATTTCCGGATCGAGTGAGACGGTCAAAGATTCTTGAGCCGCCAAACAAGAAGTACGAGCCTCGACATTACGCATCACTTCATCATTGATCTCTATTTTTTTTCGCAATTCTTTTGATAATTCTTGTAATGCCGGCCTGCTCATATCCTTAACTTTTTGCGCAAACAGATTGTCGGTTTCTGGAGTTGCGATATGCGCGATGAGCGCCACTTTGTGTACGC
>CAYHQD010000070.1:0-6373 GCA_964358905.1 uncultured Candidatus Peribacteria bacterium | reverse complement strand
CCGATAATCGGTAATTTGTATTCCGGGCTCGCACACCCGACTCAAATCATTTCTGCCAAGATCAATGAGCATATCCAATTCCGCCCTCTCTTTTGGATCGGATAGCAAAGAAAGCATATTTTCATGGTCTTCAATGGGATCTTCACCCCTTCGTGCCGTGCCCGAAATCGGTCTTAGACTTACAATTTTGTTTTCACATCTCACCATCATTTCAGGAGAAGCGCCTACAAGCTGTTCTTCTCCGAAATCGAAATAGAAAAGATATGGAGATGGATTGGCATCTCGATATCGCAGATAGAGGGAAAAAGGATCACCCTTAAAATTCGCCTTTAAAATGTTTGAGAAAACGACTTCAAACAGTTCTCCTTCAGCCGCATATTTTTTGGCTAACTTCACCAAATTTTGATATTCGCTTTCACCCAACTCAAATTGTGCATCACTGATGCTGTAAGCGATTTTATTTCTCTTAGTTTTCTTAATTTTTGTCTGTAGACTTTTGATATCTTTTTCCGCCTCCCGTACATTCCGTCTATAAGCAATTATTTCATTAGTCTGCTTCAGATGATCGAAAAAAATGAAAGTGTCATAAAGAAATAGTGTAAAATCATCTATTTCGTTTTTAGCGTTGTTTTCGCCAATATCTTCAAACAATCTCACCAAGTCATAACTGAAACCGCCATAGAGTCCGAGAAACGATTTTCGCTCAACTGCAAATTTTTTCAAAATAACCCTGATAACCTGTACGATATTTTTTCTTTTCGATCTTTCCGTTTCCTCAAAAGTATCGGTGAGTGCTTTAACCGTTCCGCCGATTTTCCCCTTTGAAATTTTTATATCATCGCAAATCTTAAAATCCCGATTGTTAAACTGTTTAAGATAAAACTCACCGCGCTCATTTAAATCTTCGATACAAAACTTATCATTTTTTCCGGTGATTTTTAGAACCGGATCGATCCCAATGAGACTTAATCTACCGTAGATGTGAGATATATCTTTTGATTCAAGCAAAAATTTATATTTATGATCTTTGTATAGACGTGAAAATATCTTATGAGGCTCTTTGTATTGGAATCCGAGAGAGCCTTCTATCAAGCCCGCATTTATAATTTGATAATTTATCATAATAAAATTAATTAAAAAAAACGCCTCGGCAACCAAGGTGTTTAATGTTAAAAATCCAAATATGGATTAACTCCTCAGTCGCTCTAAAGTTTTAGTCCACCACCAATTGTTATAATTTCTTGTCATCATTTTAAAACGGTTTTAAAACCAGGTGCTCCATATTTTAATTCTCTTGCACCCCGACTGACGGTCCCAATGCTGACCCCTAATTTTTCAGCCACGTCTCTTTGCGAGATACCTTTTTTCAGGAGTTTTACAATCTGTAATCTTGCAGCTATTTCATCGAGTTCAGCGGGAGTGAGAATGTTTTGGAGAAAAGCGAGGACAGTTTCTTTCTTTTTAAGAGAAAGCACTACCCCCACCAATTCTTCAATGGATCGCTTGAGCATGTTCTATTGTAATAGTACATCAGTATGTTAGTACGACACCTCGCAAAAGTCAAATCAAAATAAATAAGCCCTGGTCGCCGCCTTTCGCTTGGTGTAGATTTCCCTCATGGAACCTCTAGCTGCTAAAATTCGGCCAACTTCTCTGGAAGCTTTTGTGGGACAAGAACATCTGGTGGGGCCCGGTAAACCATTGCGTGTAGCTATGGAACAACGGCATAAGTTTTCCTTTTTACTGTGGGGACCGCCGGGTGTCGGGAAAACCACGCTGGCTCGCATGTACGCCAAAAGTTTGGATGCGGAACTTTTTGAGCTTTCTGCGGTTTCCGCCGGCAAAGCGGATATTAAGAAAATAGTTGAGGAGCAGTTTTTCGGACGCGCCAAGGTTCTGTTTTTGGATGAGATTCACCGGTTCAATAAAGCTCAGCAGGATTACCTTTTGCCTTTTGTGGAAAATGGCGAACTCACACTGATCGGCGCCACCACGGAGAATCCGAGCTTTGAAGTGATTCCCGCTCTGCTCTCGCGCTGTCGTGTTTTTGTGCTGAATCCGCTGGATGAAAACGCCATGGATAAAATCCTGGAACAAACCGGAATCGCCATGAAGGAAGATGCCAAAGAATGGCTCGTGCAAATGGCAAACGGCGATGCGCGCCAGGCCCTCACCTTGCTGGAAAATACGGCGCAACTCTATGAAAAAGTTACCGTGGAAAATTTGAAAAACGCCATGCAGTCCAAGTTCCTGCGCTATGATAAAAAAGGCGATGAACATTTCGACATCGTGAGCGCCTTCATTAAAAGCATGCGCGCCAGTCAGCCGGATGCCGCCCTCTATTATATGGCGCGGATGCTCGACGGCGGTGAAGATCCCAAGTTCATCGCACGCCGCATGGTTATTTTTGCGAGCGAAGACATTGGCATGGCTATGCCAACCGCCCTGGTGGTGGCCAACGAAGTATTCCGCGCCGTGGAAACAATCGGCCTGCCGGAATGCACACTCAATCTTGCTCATGGCGTAATTTACCTTTCACAATGCAAAAAGGACCGTAGCGTAGCCAATGCGCTCGGGCTTGTGATGGCGGACATAAAAACGCACGGCAATCTCACGGTTCCTCTCAAGCTCCGCAACGCCCCCACCAAACTCATGAAAGATCTCGGCTATGGCGGCGGTTATGAAAAATATACAAAGGAAGATTTACTTCCCGAAAAATTGAGAGACAAAAAGTATCTGTGATACTTTCCACGCGTTAAAAGATCCAGTAACGACTTCTGAAAAAGTTATAAATTAATTGATTGCGCCAGCTTCGTATTCTTCACAGTTCAAGAAAAAATTCGCCGCTGAACCGCACACTTTTCTTCGCACCTTATCGAAAGGACTTTCATCTCCCACCTATACGCGCATCACCGAAGATATGATCTCCATAGAAATGTACGAACCCGAAATCATCGTCATACAAATCCGCAATCCGGCTATCGCAAGCGCCTATCTTGATTCATTCAAATTGCTTTGGGAAAGCGCGAAGTAGCACTGGAATCAACCGCAAGAAATGCTACAATACCGCCGCAAGCCAGCGTAGCTCAGCCGGTAGAGCATCGCTTTCGTAAAGCGGGGGTCGTCGGTTCGATTCCGATCGCTGGCTCCACTGACCTACTGGTCAGTTTCCCCCTCTTCCTCGCAAACTCTCATTTCATCGATCAAATCCTCTGCGTCAGCACTAATTATCACGACCCCGTACCGTAGTACCCGATATTGACCGTGTCGGTATCGAATGAATCCACACGGAATCCGTCGATCCAATCGGCGGTAGTGATACTGTGACTTTGCGCGGATCTATCGGACCAGACGAAATCTGAGCCTGAAAGTGCACCGGACGTATCGGTCGTGAGAGAGGTATCATCCTCCGCAGTCAAGGTCACACCGAGGGTCTGAGAAACAGCACTGTTACTTACGGTAATATCGGCTTTCAGTATATAGGTGATAGAGTTGCCACGTTCCACCTGCTGAATGGTGGTCGGATCTATGACCACTTCTTCGCTGGAAACGGAAGCACCTGTATTGAGCGCAGTCGATTGACCGTCTATAAAGAGCCGATAATTGCTGGAAGATATACCATCGGTTTCGCTGATCGCAAATGTCAGTCGTTCCCACTCCAGATCACCGTTCGCATCAGCGGCAATGTTAAATTTGTAGACGGAGAAGTTGTTGAGCTGTGCTCCACTGATAGTCGTGGAAGGCAATTGATTGTTCTTGTAGGTGATAGTCGGCACCGTCTTACGAGTAATGTGCTCTTGAATGTACGCGTTGCTTATATTTGCATTGTTGGTGATGGAACTTGAAGAGATGCCCAGTCCCAAAGAATCGGATATCACATCAAGATATGTACTAGAGGTACCCGGCAGATACAGCTGGAGCAGTCCGCCTGTCTGATTTACACCCGTGATCTGATGAATCTCCGCATAAACGCTTACTTTGTTATATCTATCTTTGGGGAATACATAACTGAATCCGTTGAAGGTCAGCGTACCGTCATTTGATCCTCCGGCATCACTCATACTTCCCGTATCAACGAGATCACCCGTCGTGTCATCCACGAGGAAGAATGTACCGAAACGTGACGCGTAATTTGCACCGTCATCATCATTTGCGAGCACCAGTTCCCTCAGCATCACATTGTCATAAAGCGGATAAATCTGCAGTTGCGCCACACGCTTTGCACATGAAGGATTGGAACATGTTCCCGTAGGTGCGGTCAGTTCGTTGTAATCGCTGTCGTTTCGTGACGTGAACGCGAAGATAACTTCCGCCGTCTGGTTGAGATTGAAGTCAGCCGATGCAATCGCGTCATTCGGACTACAACCGGAGATCTGACAATCAGGATAGTTGATCGTCGCATCATTTTGTTCACCGTCTATAGCTTCGATACCGGTCACAAAAAGCTGTAGATCATCCGCAGGATCCCACGCTGTGGAAATCGTACCACGCACATCAAAGAGTTTGAATCCTCCTCCCGGAATTACAATATTCAGTCCATCAAATTGCGCACTGTCATCCGAACCGAGGTCTTGTGTATTGCGCACCACCAGGTTGTTTGTACCCTTCTCAAATATACCGATACCTGTAATCAGGGTACCGTCGACATCGTCGGCACCATCCTCAATATCCATATGCGTCACACGCGCATCGCCCGAACTGCCAGCTTCGATTTTGAAGGTCATAAGCAAAGTGTCCGACGCACCCGCCACCAAATTCTCTCCATCGGAGAATCCATCCTGACGCGCAAGCGTCAATGACGCGGACTCAACGGTAAATACCGATCCGGCCGCGCTTCCGTTTATCTCGGCAGCGGAAATTTGATCGCCGTTCGAATAATACTCGCCCAAGAACCAAGATGAAGGGATGTTATCAAACGAGAACGCGAATGTTTCATCCGCAGACGTAAACTGGCTGACATCCGCCGTCACGGAAACCATATTTGTTCCTCTTGAAAGTATATAGCTGTCTGTGAATAAGTAGTACGCATTCGCAACCGTACATGTCGGACTTGAGAACGTACCCGCGGTAATATTTTCCAATTCATTCTGTCCACCCGCCATCAGCTTTGACCCGTTCCAAATTTTTATATTATCCGCTTTTGCTTCTATAATATCGCGAAGTTCCGTCGTACTCGCACAATCACCACTCGTGATCGCAGTCGTACCGTTTGCCTCCGTCCTGAGAGATACATCGAGATATACACGTGATTCTTCCACCAATACGTCATCTCCTGCGGAAATCTGTGCCACGAGGAACGTCACCCCGTTTGTATCGGGCGGCACATCGCTGGAAGAAGGAGAACTGGAATGTCGCGCGAAAGTCACATTGCCCGCCTTGATGGTATAGGTCGCCAGGAAACCAGTCGCAGGGTCCACCCTTTCGATATCCACCGCGAAATTACGAGAACCGTAGGCGAGATATGCGGTAATCGCATTATCATCATCAAGTTTCAGATGAATGGTATCGTTGTCGTCGCCCGCTACTATATCCGCCTTCACTTCAAATGATTCTCTATTCCCGTCTTCAATCACAAACCCTCCGTCGAGGAAGGTAAATCGTAAATGATCGTCAAATGGCGTTACTTGATCAGTCACCCTTTCACCGAGATAATAGACCGCCACGTTGGCAAGGGCATCAAAACTGCCCGATCCGTTCACTTCCAGATCCAAAGTACTTACGATGAAATCTTCACTCTGGCTACTGTTATTTTCAAGACGGAATTCACCGATAATCTTCTTCACACTTCCTACGTCCACATTTGTGGAAGATCCCTCAGAGCTGAAATCGAGGCTACCTATCGTATAAGAAGAAGTGCTCATATAATTACCATACATCGGGAATGTTCCTTCAACGCTGTCGGCACTCGAGCTCACATCATCCGCAGACCGAAGTCCGAGGCGATTCTCAAGATTTGCACCCACAGTATCGCTCATGGAAGCCTTCACTTCAACCTGCACCGTTTCCCCTTCGGGAACAAGGATTTTATCACTTCCCAAATTCATCAATGCATTACCATCGGAATTCAGAGATCTTTCGGAACCGATCTTAAATCCATCCACCGAGAGCCATACTTCGGAAAAATTCGTATGAGAACCGAGTCCCTGTCGCCATATATTCACGGCATCGACCTCCACATCATCACCAAGCGCTGTCAGCGCTATGGTCGTATAATGGACACCGGCACTGTCAGCGGGAATTGCGGCCGGCATCGGGGTTGAATTGGAGACGCTTACACGTAAAGTTCCGCCGTCACTCGAAGGAGTTGATGGAGTTGATGGCCAGGGCGGGAACCCACAGCTTCCCCAGCGCAAGCCGGATCTCATGCTCGTCC
>CAYHQD010000069.1:4472-6467 GCA_964358905.1 uncultured Candidatus Peribacteria bacterium | reverse complement strand
TGTCACAAGCATCTCCAAGTCCATCCCCATCAGTATCTGTCTGAGACGGATTTGCCACAGTAGGACAATTATCCGAACCGTCGGGTATCAAATCCAAATCCACATCTGCAATAACAGGTGCGCTGTCACAAGCATCTCCAAGTCCATCCCCATCAGTATCTGTCTGAGACGGATTTGCAACTGCAGGACAGTTGTCAGTTACATCAGCCACTCCATCTCCATCAGTGTCAGTTGGAGGAATAACCGCCTCACACGCATCACCTGTTCCATCCCCATCGCTATCAGCTTGGGATAAATTTGCAACCGCAGGACAGTTATCTATCGCATTCTGATATCCATCGCTATCGCCATCCAGGACTTCACTGACCTCAAATTCCAAACAGTTATTCTCCGGCTCGTCGTTCACCTCGCTCACCACTCCGGGAAGTGGGTCAATACATGCCTGGAACACACCTCCAACCTGCACTGGAATATTCACAGGAACTGTATACGTCGTTTTTCCACCAGCCTCGAAATAATCCGGAGCGATAGTAGACGAAGGAGTGGTATTGTAATTGCTTATCCATGGCAAATCCTCATATCCCAACCATGCCAAAACATCTTGAGTTAAAAGATTCAACACGACATTATTTGATGTAATATTAGAAATCGAGAACTGAAGCAAATTTGTATCTGCCTCGTAAAGTACTTCATTTACTATGATATCCGGAAGCGTTGAAGTTGGAGAAGGAGGTAATGGCACCACATACTCGCTACAGTTATTTGTCTCATCCGACTCCACAATCACATTTTGCGAATCGGAACATACGTTTATATGATCACCGGCCGCGATGGTTACCGTGGAAGGAAATGTATACATCTCCTCCTGCTTACCACCTACAAGGAAGAAATCAGTTGGCGGCGTAATAGGGAACATATCTTCCACAACCACGCTATTCACCGCAATAGACGCGTGCACCACGCCGGTGGAGGCGGGTACAACCGTATCATCACTGTCATTCGACACGGTAAACAGCACCGCATTCAAACTAGAATCATACCCTTCAGTTGAAGTAACAACATCCGGTAAACCGACAACGGGAGTACTGCAGGAAGGATCGCTTGCATCTGGGTCGCATGGATCAAAACGATCACTGCTGTGGGAGATTTCAGATCCATCGGACTCTCCATCACCATCGCTGTCGAGAGCGGCACAGGCAGTATTATTATAACCCGGAATACAAGGATCTGCGGGATCAGAATCATCAGTATCAATAATCCCGTCCCCATCGGTATCGACCGGCGGCGCGATACAAGCGCTCGAACTCGGATTTGGATCACACGGATTGAGAGGATCTGTTTCATTAGTATAAACTTCGTCATAATCAAGACTTCCATCGCCATCTGTATCGGCAAGATTCGGATTGGTGCCGAGTCCGGCCTCTTCGTCATCGGGAAGTCCATCATTATCATCATCCAAGTCACACGCATTACCTATACCATCACTGTCTGAATCCTGTTGATCGGTGTTTGCCACAGTAGGACAGTTGTCATCTCCATCATTACTTCCATCACCGTCGGTATTGGAATTGAGCGGATCTGTACCCATGACAGTCTCCTGACTATCCTGCAAACCATCATTATCATCATCCAAGTCGCATGCATTACCCATAGCATCGGCATCAGTATTAAGCTGATCCAGATTTGGGATACCGGCGCAATTATCCAAGTCATTGTCATACCCATCTCCATCCCTATCTGCATCACAAACATCACCAATGCCATCTGAATCGTTATCTTCCTGATTGAGACTATAATTCACAGGACAGTTGTCACTACCATCGTCCACTAAATCTCCATCATCATCGGTATCACATGCATCTCCTTCATTATCCTCATCCGTATCACGCTGACCTACATTTGAAACGGAAACGCAATTATCAGATCCATTTAACATTCCATCGCCATCGGTATCACACGTAAGATCGTTGGAATTCGGACTACAAGCGTCATTAG
>CAYHQD010000069.1:0-4372 GCA_964358905.1 uncultured Candidatus Peribacteria bacterium | reverse complement strand
TCGCCATCGGTATCACACGTAAGATCGTTGGAATTCGGACTACAAGCGTCATTAGGATCGGAACCATTGGCTACCTCAACGCCATCGTTAACACCGTCATCATCCGAGTCGGGATCATTAGGATCGGTATTATACGTTGCTTCCTCATCGAAATTACTCAAAGAATCTCCATCGTTATCCGGAACTGCGGAATAGGTATAATTGGTACAGTTATTGTTATCATTTAATTCATTCACTACCATCGTATTATCAACACATACCGTAAACTCATCTCCTTCCTCTACAACAGGCGAGGTAATAGGCTGTGTTGTAAAAGCTTGGGGAACACCCACTGAAAAGAATGACGGAGCACCTGCAGGTGGATTATAAAGACTCACTGGATATGTAAATTCATTTTCTTCTGGACTTGCGCTTACATCAGTCATTGTTACAAATGCGGTAATAGCATCATTACCAGTCGATACAGCCGCTGCTCCTTGATTCATCACGGCGAATGAAATATGTGTGGCGGAAGGCACATAGACGACATTTTGTGGAATCAAATCAGGCAGAGGCGATTGCGCACACGCATTCGGACTGCAAGGATCGGTCGGATCGAAACCATCAGTGACTTCAGTACCATCGTTAATACCATCTCCATCGGTATCTGCCACGGTCGCCTGAGTCCCGTTGGCAATCTCCTGCGCATATGTCAGTCCGTCACCATCCTGGTCAAAGTTCTGACAAGCGTCTGGGTTAGTATCAGGATCACACGGATTGAGCGGATTTCCTTCTTCACTATCACCATCACCTAACCCATCCCCATCCGTATCCGGATTATTCGGATCGGTTTCACCGGAATCAAATGCCCCGTTAAAATTCACATCTTCTTCCCCATCAAGGAGAAGATCATTATCAGAATCGTTATCTACAGGATTCGTACTATTTGAAGCATTCACTTCCACCCCATCGGCAATTTGATCCGCATCAGAATCCCATAGCACAGCACTTGTGGAATATGTGCTTATTTCCTCATTATCATTCAATCCATCACCATCGGTGTCGGCTTGTTGAATATTTGTGAAGTGAGTAAAGATTTCTGCGGAATTGATAAGACCGTCATTATCAAAATCTTCGGCACCATCCATTACAAAATCATTCCCATCCGAACTCGCATTAGTTGGATCATAGCCAACCAACACCTCCAACGCATCAGGCATATCATCTTCATCCATATCATCCATACCTGGGACACCAATATCCAGTTGAGCAACATCATCCGCATCGGAGAAACCATCATTGTCGCTATCCCAATCCAGAGGACTAGTAGTAGTTTCCTCATCGTCAGAAAGACCATCACCATCGGAGTCAAGTGAAAGCGGATTTGTACCCATAGAAAACTCCACTCCGTTATTCAAACCATCATTATCATCATCATCACCTAGTACTGTCACATCGCCAAGTAATTGTCGGAACCCACCGGTAAACGACACATAGACGACGAGGACAATAACAAGTGCACCTGAGAGTGCCGTACTGAGAACTTTCCAGTTAAAACGAGGCCCATTGGGAGCGGGAACCCCAGCCTTAGCATGAGATACAGGCATTTGTAGCGTATGAGAAGGTACTGGAGCCGTCTCCCCCGACAAGTCGGGATCGCCGCTACTCTTCGCCTGGATTGCACCGGGCATAGCGAATACATCTTGTAGCCCCGACTTGTCTGCCCCGCCTTGCTCGCCCCGCTGTGGCGGTGGGCGGTGGTCGGGAGCTTTTCCCTCCTCGGGATAGGGGGTACCTTGCTTCGCAAGTGGTTGACCGCCTTCCGGTAAGTTTGTATTATCCATTTCGTGTGGGTTTAGAAAAATATGTTTTTATTTTTTTGTAAATCTGTACATTCTAACACAATTTTAAGTTTCTTACAATAAGATGTTTAAAGGGAAATACATAGACGGAAATGCGCGGGTAGGCGAACTAAAAATCGGCACACATACCGTGACGACACCAGTTTTCATGCCCTGTGGCACCAAAGGTACGGTAAAAGCGCTTACACATGAGCAAGTTAAGTCACTCGGTTTCGATCTGTTTCTCTGCAATACCTATCATCTCATGCTACGACCCGGAAAAGACGAGATAAAAAAACGCGGCGGACTGCACAAATGGATAAATTGGGATGGGTTACTGCTAACCGACTCCGGAGGCTTTCAGGTTTTTTCCCTCGGAAATCTCAATCGCATTACCGGCGAAGGAGTGGAATTCTCATCATATCTGGATGGCGCAAAACGATTTTTGACCCCGGAAGACGCTATAGAAATTCAGTTTAAACTCGGCGCCGATATCATCATGGCGTTCGACGAATGCGCACCGGGCGACTCTAGCAAGGCATATGCGAAAACAGCGATGAAACGCACACATGAATGGGCTCTCAAATGTATAAAAGCCTACGAACGATGCAAAAAAAAATATCAACGCTCGCCACTTCTTTTTCCTATTGCACAAGGAGTGGTATTCGAGGATTTGCGTATAGAATCGGTTAAATTTATGGCAAATTTGCCACTCCCAGGGCTGGCCATCGGTGGACTCAGCGTCGGCGAAAGCAAAAAAGATATGTACGGCACACTCGCGGCGATCAGTCCGTTTTTCCCCGCGGAAAAACCGCGCTACCTCATGGGAGTTGGCAGCCCCGAAGATATCGTCGAAGCCGTATTTCACGGCATAGATATGTTTGATTGCGTGCTCCCCACGCGCCTCGCGCGCCACGGCAGTTTCTGGACAAACGATGGACTGCATCATTTGAAAAACGCCGAATTCAAGAGGGGCGAAAAACCGCTCATGAAAAACTGTACCTGCCCCGCGTGCAAAAATCACAGCGCCTCCTACATTCGTCATCTTTTGATGGAAAACGAAATGACCGGCACCACCCTTCTCACAATGCATAATCTGCATTTTTTAAAACAACTTACGGAGGAGATGCAAAAGGCCATTCAACTGCACCACTTTGACAAGTTTAGAAAAGAATTTCAGGCGAAATTTAAGCGAACACGTGACTCACTTTTGTGACATCGAAATCGTAATCACAGAATAGTACATCAAGTTTTTTTAAAAAACGTCACGACTGGAGGTTTAGATGCACCATACATGGATCGCTTCAGATTGGAATTTGGGAGCACATTTTGCACAATTATTCGACGGAAAGTGAGCGCATACTCACTTTACAACAATACCTACATTTTGTCATCTAGAAATGTGTGTTTTCTGGCTTTCACTCACCATTTTATCGCTATTTTCCGATTGTGATTCCTGCGCATTTATGATATGTTTTTCTCACATACAAATCACCACACTTCCTTCACTTATTCATTAACCAATTCTCACATAAAAATCACCACGCTTCATTCACTTATTCATTAACTAATTCTCACATAAAAATCTCCACACTTCATTCACTTATTCACTAACCAACTTAATATGAAAATTTCCACACTCAGCGATCAAGAACTTTTAGAGCTTTGTAAAAAATATGGTACTCAGGCGATTCTCTGGCGGCGAAAATTTCTGGGACTTTTGCCGGAGGTGGACGAGAGAAAACTTTTTGAAAAGAGAAAATGCAAATCCATTTACGAATTCGGAGCGAAATGTGGCGGAGTCAGCAAAATTTATGTTCAGCGCGTTATTCAAATCGATAAAACATTCGCGGAAAAAGGCGTAATAACGCTCAGGGAGATGTTGCAAGAAGGAGCTGTGAGCATGAACAAACTGGCGAAAATAGTATCGGTTGCATGCGTAGAGAATGAGCAAGAATTGATAGTGGCTATAAAAAATCTTCCCTGCAGAAGTCTTGAAACATATGTGAGGGATATGAAGTTTTTGATGGAGAAAAATGATGACAAAAATTGTGGTAATGGAATGATGCAAGTGGGTGAATTGTTACAAGATGAAAATTATTTTGAAGGTGAAAACCTAAATCTGAGTGATAAAATCGATGGTGGATTCTTTGGGACAACCGATGACACAAGAGAAGCTATCGGCAAAAATGGGAATGGCTTGCCTGAGCCGTCAGTTGAAGGCGAAAGTGTTCACGTGAACACTTTTGAAGATGGGGAAAGGCGAGTAAATACAAATGGAAAAATGGGGGAAATTGAAGGTACAAAAAAGAATACTCAAAAGAGCGAAATCAATATGCAAAATAGTGGAGTTGCGCTGAAAAAACTTCAACTGAATCTTTCTGAAAATACTCTCGATCGTCTTTTGGAACTACAGAACAAGGGGATAAATATAGACAAATTGTTGGTTAAGTTTTTGGAGGAAAGGGCGAGGAACATTGCAGAAGAAAAAGAAGAAGTGGCAGTGGAGCAAGTGAGAAAAGAAGAGGAGAAAGTTGAGGTGGCTGAGGAAC
>CAYHQD010000068.1:0-6505 GCA_964358905.1 uncultured Candidatus Peribacteria bacterium | reverse complement strand
CGCGCCGCCCGCCCCCTTTCGGGCGGCGCGTGGAGGAGTGCGTGGGTGCGCCAGCGTGCGTTGCCCCCTTTCAACGCACGCTGGCGCAGGTCAGAGTCGGTTTTTCAAAAAATCTCTGGAGGCTAGCCTCCAGATGTCCTAAAATGAGTCCGAACCTCTTCATAGAGGCAGCTCCAAACAGAAAAACTCGTTTTGTCGGCACTGTATTGCCAACTGCAAAAACCGTGGTATGTCACGGCGCAAAAATCGCAATTTCTCGAATGGAGCACGTAGCGGGAATCGAACCCGCATCTCCGCCATGGCAAGGCAGCGTAATAGCCACTATACTATACGTGCATAACGCGGTGTATTTTCGCGTAAAATCCACTCAGGCGCAAGGGATTTATAACAACTCAAAAAAGGGTTTGCGCGCGCGGCTCTTTTGATTCATGAATCACCGGCGTACCCGCCAGTGCATCCTCTTTGCAAGTAAGCTCTATCTCCACGGGGCAGTGGTCGGAACCATATACATGATCGAGAATGCGCGCGCTTTTTAGATGAGGGCGTAATTCCGGGGTGATAAAAATATAATCAATTCTCCAACCGACATTGCGCGCGCGCGACTGGGTGAAATAATGCCACCACGAATAGTGGCCGCCCTCGGTGCAGAATTCTCGAAACGTATCGATATATCCACGCGCGCAGACTTTATCGAGCAGTTTGCGTTCTTCGACTGTGAATCCTATCGAGCCTTCGTTTTCTTTGGGGCGGGCGATGTCGAGAGGGGTATGTGCGATATTGAAGTCGCCGCTGATGATCAGGGATTTCCCTTTTTTGCGCAGTGATTCAAAATATTCAAACAACGTTTCGTAAAATAGAAATTTGTATTCGAAATGTTCCGGACTTTTACCGCCGTTTGGGAAATACACGGAAAAAAATGTGAACGTATCAAACTCCACTCCGGTCACACGCCCTTCTTTATTATGGAGACTATGATCGAATGTCGGGTGAGGGTATCCGCTGATGATTGAGCGCGGTTTGATTTTGCTCCATACGGCTGTCCCGCTGTATCCCTTCTGCTCGGCGGAGTTGTAGCACGTATAAAAATCCTTGGGTGTGCGCAGGTCGCTCGTCAGTTGTTCCTCAGTGACTTTTGTCTCCTGCATCGCAAGTATGTCCGGCGCGTCCTTGCTTTCGAAATACGCTCGCAGGTCGCCTTTTTTGGCGATTGCACGTATGCCGTTTACGTTCCAGGATGCGATTTTCATAGTGTTTTAAAAAAAACAAAAAGTGTATTCCTTTTATATAAGGAAAGTGCGCCCATTGCAATTTTTATTTGTAATTTAAGAGGCGTTTGCTATACTCGCGGAGCTTTAGAAAAAATGAAATAAGCCCGGGTAGCTCAGTGGTAGAGCAGAAGACTGAAAATCTTCGTGTCGGTGGTTCAATTCCGCCCCCGGGCACCACTACCCCGACTTGTCGGGTTTTTCCAATCTTTCTAGCAAACTCTCATTCCATCAATAAAATTCCCTGCGCAAGCACGGCACTCTTTGCCTTAATAAAACTTCTCGTGATGGATCTTCTCTTCGCTGAGTCCCATCTCTTTAAACATATCAACCACTTCTTTGATCATGTCGCCGTTGCCGCAGACAAACACCCGTAGGGTGTTTAGAGTGAACGTACTTGTTTTAATCAAATCCGTTACACGTCCGCTGTGCCCCTTCCAATTCTCGTCCGGTCGAGAAACGGTGAGGACATAATCAATCGTCTTGTGTGTCTGCGCCATGCCCTTGAAAAGTTCATCGTAAAACACGTCTTCGACGTGGCGTACACCGAAAAAAAGACTCATCCGTCCGCCGAAATGATGCTCGATTTGGTACTCCATCATACCTTTCAAAGGGGCGACTCCCGTGCCGGTGCCAACAAAAAGCAAGTCTTCCGTATATGAATCTTTGACGGTAAAAAGGCCGAATGGACCGCTTCCTTGGATGGTCGCGCCAGCTTCCAATGTTTGAAAATATGCGGAGCCGGGGCCGTTGATCAATTTTATGCAAAGCGTAAAAGTCCGGGATTGATGAGGACTGCTGGCGATAGAATACGATCGCACGGTTTTTTTCTCGGGGTTGGGAATATCTATATTGACGAATTGCCCAGGTTCGAAATGAAAATCAGTCGGTGACATCACCTCAAACCGGTATTCACACACATCATTGGTAAGTTGGGATTTTGAGGTCAAGCGTAGAGTGAGAGGACGCGGCTTAAATAAGGGCGGTATGAGAGCCATGGGATAAAATTATAAAATCACCGTTGGCCACTATAATGCAAAACCTCTCTTTCCACAAAACCCATTTTTTGCTATAATGACACGATATGTAAGCTAAACCTGATGAGGAAAAAAGACATTTTTATCGGATTGGTGATCACCATGCTCTTCTTGGGCGGTATGTCCACTATGGTTGAAAATGGAGGAGTAAAAGGGCTGTATGCAGATGTATTTCGTGTATTCGGAGGAGAAAGTTCCTTACAAGAATCCGTAGGCAAAGTCGCGCGTACTTCAAAATTTCCGCTTTTCTCCGTCGAGGAACTGAAAGTAAATTATTCTCCTGCTGGACTGGCCGCCTCTCAACAGGCGGCGGATCAGGCGCGCCGAGATATGGAGATGTTTGATGTTGAGTTCGATGATGAGTGAATAACAGGCATTTTTGCCGTTCATGTGCAGTTGACTTAGGGTGGGCGGTTGCGCTAGTTTTTACGCGATGGAATTTATCGGAAAAATTCTCGCGGACCTCATCGACTTTTTCTCGGATCAGGCGATGAATGCATGGCAGTCGATCAAGTATCTGGATATTTCTTTTTACCAGGTGGTGATCGATATTTTTGTCGTGAGCGTCCTTTTTTATTGGCTTATTCAGTGGGTGCGAGGAACGAAGGCAAAGCAGATTTTGACCGGACTCGGACTGATCGGCCTCCTCTATGTGCTTTCTCGTACGACAAATCTTATCGCGTTGGAATGGCTTCTGCGAAACTTCTTTACAGTGGTGTTGATTGCCATACCGATTATTTTTCAAGAAGAAATACGTCGAGGGTTGCAAAAAATTGGTGAAACGCGTTTTTTCTCTTCAGAGAGCGGCACAACGCAAGACACGATCAAAGAAATTGTTCAATGCGCGTTTGAACTCGCAAATCTGAAATTCGGGGCGCTGATCGTATTTCAGAAAGAGGTGAATTTGGAGGAATACGAAACGACGGGTGTTGAGCTGGATGCGCATGTATCACTGCCTCTGCTGATCTCCATTTTTAATCCGAAGAGTCCGCTTCACGATGGAGCGGTGATGGTGAAGGGTAATCGGCTGACACATACTTCGTGTATTTTGCCTCAGTCGGCAAAGCGGTTTGACGGAAAATTCGGCACCAGGCATAAAGCCGCGCTGACACTTTCCGAATATACCGATGCGATTGTGGTGGTGGTGTCCGAAGAACGCAAAACCGTTTCTGTCGCAATGGACGGAGAGTTGAAAGAGAATCTCACTCCTGCGGAACTTACGGCATTCTTGAAAACACATCTGTAATGTATACTCATGTTTAAAAACCTTGGATACAAACTGTTCGCCGTTCTGCTCGCATCTGCGTTCTGGTTTTTTCTCGTGACGTTTCAGAATATCATCTATGAATTTGAAGAACCCCTGCAGATCGAAGTATTGCGTAAACCGGAAGGGCTCGAAATTTCCAATGCATTACCAGAAGTGAAGGTGAAGATCGCGGCGCCCAAAGGTGAAACTTCATTCTTGAGAATCGAAGATTTCAATGCGTATATAGATCTCTCGGATAGGGAAGGGGGCGAGGGTTTTGCCGATGTCCATGTGACGACCGAGCGCGATAATGTGCGTATTGTTTCATTTTTACCCGACAGAGTTGCGGTTACACTCGAAGAAGAGAAATCAAAATCATTTCGAGTTGAGGGCGACATAAGCGGGGTGCCTGCGGGACAGTTTATCGCGGGGACATCTTCTCATACACCGAAGGAAGTGGTGGTGACCGGACCGAAAAGTTTGATCGATGTCATCGCACGAGTTGGATATATCGTGCAGTTAAAAGGTACGGAAACGGAATCGGTGCATACGATATTACCACTTACAGCTTATACGGTCGATGGGGTGCTCATCGAAAACGGACTTCGGATGACGCCGAGCGAAGTGGAAGTACAACTGAATGTCATCCAGTCCATCCGTGATAAGTCCGTGCCGGTACGTCTGAATTTTGCAGATGATGTAGATACGAGCCGTATTGATTTCAGTGGGACGACACCGAAAGTGATCGTGGTGCGAGCGGCGTTTGAGGTATTGCCTTCGCTTCAGTATATAGAGACGGTGGAGGTGACGCGCGCCCAGGTGGAAGCAATTATGACGGGAGAGGAAGTGAGG
The DNA here is from genome assembly GCA_964358905.1 of uncultured Candidatus Peribacteria bacterium. GTDB lineage: Bacteria > Patescibacteriota > Gracilibacteria > UBA1369 > JABINC01 > CAYHQD01. Next base: position 2,105 of record CAYHQD010000068.1, on the reverse strand, counting down.
GTGGTATTGATGGTGCCGGATGGAGTGGAAGTGGTTTCGGGAGAAAGTGATGTAATTGTGACTATTCGTTAAACATTGTATTACATGGGCGAAGTGACGATCTGTGTGCCACTCAAATGTGCTTCTTTTGAAACGCTTTTTGCCGGTGCGAAATTGGCACGAAAAAAAAGAGCGGATATGGTGGAGATATGGCTGAATACTTTGCCCTTTCAGAATGAAAAAAAACCGATGAAAATGCTTGAGAAGTGTGTGGAGAAAATGGAATTGCCGGTTTTGTGTGTATACAAGGGTAAGGAAGCGGGGGAGCGGCAACGGCTCCTTCTTGCAGCCGTTGCCGTTGGGGTGGATTACATAGACTTAAGTTTGGATACTGATGATGAGGTACGAGAGGAGTTGCGGGCGCATATCGAGGCGAAGGGAGGACTGACTCAGTTGATTATTTCTTACCACAATTTTTCTGAAACGCCTTCGTACGAGATGCTTTGGAGTATTGTACTTCGTGCGAGAGATATGGGGGCGGAGATCGTGAAAATTTCAACGACCGCGAACTCTCAGGCGGATAATGAGACACTGTATCGTGTGCTCGATACTGCGCGTGAACATGCTATTCGCATGCTCGGGATGTGTATGGGAGAAGAAGGACGTGAGTCACGCGTGAAAGCTCTGGAGCACGGCGGGCTCTGGATGTTCGCCGCTCTTGATGAAAGTACCCGTACGGCAGATGGACAAATGACGATCGATGAAGTAAAATCGAGTATCAATGGAGATATATAATTTACCAATTTCGGATTTACACGCATATATCGCTTCTCTCGAAAGTGAAAGAGGAGGTGAGGTCGTGCTGATGGAATGCGATAAAGCGGGTACCACTGTGCGCAGTATCACATGGGCGGAGTTGGGGCGTATGATGGAACAGACGGCGAAGTGGTTACAGGGCCAAGGCTTGCACGAAGGTGACAAAGTCGCTCTTCATTTCAAGAACTCAATCGAACTTCTCGTGCTGAGTTGGACAATGTGGTCGCTCGGGCTGATCAGCGTGCCTCTCGATATCAAGCGCGATACGCCGGAGGATGTGCAATACAAAATTCAAGCGTCAGGCGCAAAGTGTGTGCTGACGCAGGAAAAAGGTGAGGAGAACGCGTACGGAGAAATATCCGTCATCGTGTTTGCGTGGGAAAAAGTGGCGGCAACTCTCGTGAGCGATGAAGCGACACAATGGAAGAATACGTTGGATCACGATGCATTAATTTTGTTTACGTCGGGGACGACAGGGCGCCCGAAGGGCGCCCTGCTCACCCTCAAAAATCTTGTCGCCAATGCCGACGGTATCAAGGAGTGGTTTCGGATTTCACAAAAGGATTGTTTTATGGTGGTACTGCCACTGCATCACATCAATTCAACAAGTTTCTGTCTTGCAAGTCTGATTGGCGAGGCATCGATCGCCATTACGCCGGCATATTCCGCATCACGGTTTTGGATGCAAGTTGCCGGTACAGGTGCGACATTTACTTCAATTGTTCCCACCATCTGCTACGACCAACTTGCGTTTGCAAAAGAATTCGACCGTCTGAAAGACGACGTGAAATTGAATCGAATCCAAATCGGTTCCGCGCCGGTAAAAGTTTCAGATGTAGAGGAATTTCTTGATCTTTACCACATACCTTTGTACCAGGGGTATGGACAGACTGAGACGGCACTCCGCGTCACCGGTGTGCCACTTGGTATTTCCATTCATAAAAAACTGATAGAAGAAAATTCCATTGGCAAACCGATGAAATGGGCGCAGGTGAGTATTCGTACGAGTCGAGGTACGGAGGCGAGGGAAGGAGAAGATGGTGAATTGCGAGTGAAGGGGCCGATTGTGATGAAAGGTTACATTGGAGGTGAAACCGCGTTTGATGAAGAGGGGTGGTTTCTCACGGGTGATATTGCATACTATCGTATGATTGAAAGCGAGAAATATTACTTTCTCACGGGGCGTATCAAGGAGATTATCATCAAAGGTGGTGTCAATATTTCCCCAATTGCAGTGGAAGAAAATTTGAATTAAATTGTTCCGTATATCGATCAAGTATATGTGGTAGGTATTCCCGATTATCGTTATG
>CAYHQD010000067.1:0-6649 GCA_964358905.1 uncultured Candidatus Peribacteria bacterium | reverse complement strand
TATTTTCCATAAAAAATTAATTGTAAATAAATTCATTATAGCATTTCTCGCAGTACACTTGCTCGGGTCTTTCCGGAGCATAGGTGGTTTGTATTTCAAGTTGGCATTTATCACATTTTCGATTCCATAGTTCTCGAGGGTTGCGAAGGGTCATACGTTCCATATGCCTTGCATCAAATGACTTTACGGGGAGAGGAATACCCAGATTTTTATAAAACTGAAACTCCTGCGGAATAATCTTGAACGCCTTTCCCGTGACACTGCATGAGAGAACTTTATTACATATGCTTTCATCCGCAGTATCTATACGGTCGGGTATTTCGGTATGTGGGCCGTCATACATTCCGCTCGCCTCTACCTCACTCCAATTGTAGTTGAGCTGAGCCGCGCTTTCTTTCGTGAGAGGCAAGTACTCTTGCGCCATGGTTTCGTTGTAACCGAATGGAGAGAGCTGAGCGGGAAAATATTCTCCGTATTCTACTGCGCCAGCAGTGTCCCCGTTCCCGTGTGGTGTTTTTTTCATATGCTCGATTATTCTCGGCACCAGCTTCTCGTACTCTTCTTTCTTATACTGCTTATTCAAAATACAATATTCTTTTCTATTTAAACCAACGCACCCGAAACAATTTTTACTGTCGAATGTGAGCTCGCAGTACATCAGATCGGAATTATTCCACCACGTCAAATTTGAAAATAAAATATGATAGCTCTCCACGAGGCTTAAACATTCATAGCTGAGCTCACTTCCCCCGGAGTATGAAGCGTCTTGTACATCTTTATTGTTGTTCACTGAATATTGTACATGGCTACATTCGCGGGAGTCTTTCACATCAAATGATTCCGCGCAATTCAGGGAGTTTGAGATATGATCTCCACTGCAGTTTTCACTATTCGAGATGTCCGCATACTTTGAAGGGACTTTCGCAAATAGTTCGAATGATTTTTGTTTCGCTTCATCGTATGATTTTCGTGAGCCGAGATTCATTTTCGTTTTTATTTTCTTATATTCCTCTTCGGAATATTGAATATTGAATATTCTGAATTTTTGGTTCCGAAGGCCCTTGCATCCGATGCAGTTCGAGCAGTTTTTGCAGTCTTCCAAGAAATATCCATCTTGGCAATTGTCACAATTTTTACTTGAAACGATTCGATAACAATTATCGCAATCTATGCAGTCATAGCAATATGTTGATGCGGAAACATGGATGCAATCAATACAGTGGTCATCCTTCGCAAGGCACGTTCCATACATACAGCTTTCGTTGTTTCCATAGGAATTACTGAATACGAGAAAGCAGTTTTTATTGTTCGCCGTATAATTTGTGTACATGCTGTTTTCACTGTTGGTGTTTGTGATGGATACATGTGGTACGTTTAATTTTAGTTCGTGAAATTGTTCAAAGAAGGGTCGGCTGAAATCAAAGTCTTTTCCGTATTCCAGCGCATCCCATTTATCCGACCACCACTCGGCTTGGTCGTATACTTTGTATCGAGAATTCTGAGAGTACATCGAAATAATTTGCTTACCAGTCAGATCACATTTTCGATTATACAATTTTCGTTCATTGCGAAATAATAACCTCCTTCTCATGCGCTCTTGCGGACACAGAGTTGGCAGAGGCAGATCGTAAACAACCCCATTAATCGAGGGAGAAACCTTTTTTAAGAACGCCTGCTCTTCATCGGAGATGACGAACTCAGCATTCGTCAGTCTGCATTTTTTAACGATTTTCGCCATTTGACATTTGATTAAATGATTGTCTCGAACTCATTCTATTACTCGATGTAGATAAAGCAATACAATGTTCGCATGGATGGTTTGGCGTCCGATTGGCAAAAGTGTTTATTCCATTTCAAATAAGCCTTTACTTCTACATTGATCCGGATTAGATTATATGTAGAAGATCATCTACAACATGCAAGAATTGCTCGAAAAACTTGGTTTGTACGAGGATGAGGCGAAGGTATATTTGGCCCTCTTGGAGTTGGGAAAAGGGTATGTGAGCTCGATAGCGAAACATGCGAAAGTGCATCGCGTGACCACGTATCACACCTTGGATAATCTTATCAAAAAGGGACTCGTTTCATTTTCCGAGGAGCATAGGACAAAAGTATATCGCGTCGAAAATCCGGAAAAATTGGTGAAGCGACAGGCGGAACAATTACAGGTTGCGGAGCGCCTTCTTCCCGATCTGAAAGCACTGATGGCTATTCAACCGGCGAAGCCTTCCATACGATTTATTGAAGGACTTGAGGGTATCAAAGGAGTGTTTGAGGAGACGCTGGAAACGGGTGACGAAATCCTTGGTTACTCGAACGTGGATCATCTTGTCGAACTTATGCAGGACTACCTCCATTACTACGCGCGCGAGCGTCAAAAGCGGAAGGTGCGTTCGCGAATGCTGAGCCCGTATACCGAGCTGGCAAGGACATTCCTCTCTACGTATTTTCCTGAAGATACGCGCCGTGAAATCGCCGAAATTCTATATGTGGATCCAAACGAATTTCACTTCGAAAACGAAGTCTATATATATGGGAACAAGGTCGCCACAATCTCACTCAACGCGAAAGAACTGATCGGTATCGTCGTGGAGAGCCCTCGTTTCGCGGAAACTCATCGCAGTATTTTCAACCTTTCATGGCTTGGCGCCACAAGCTTCATTGCAGGGTGATGTCATGACAAATCACTTGCCTTTACCACAAATATGTAATAAAATAATTACAGATTTACTCTTTTTCGTAAAAAACGCATTACGTCCTAACTGATTAAAAAGATGAAAAAAAGATTGTTATATTACGAATTGGAACCTTACATAGAGCACAAAAACGCTTTGGTTATCACGGGGATGAGACAAGTTGGCAAAACGACACTATTAAAACAAATATATGATTCTTTGCCTATAGACAGTGAGAAGCTCATATTTGATTTTGACAATCCCATAGATACGAAGCTGTTTGAAGATGTAGATTATAAAAATATCTATAAAAAACTTCTGGGAATGACGAAGGCAAACGACGTGAAGAAACTATACGTGTTCGTTGATGAGATACAAAATTTTCCGGAAATAACGAAAATTATCAAGTACCTTATCGATCACTACAAAGTGAAGTTCTTTGTAACTGGATCTTCGCATTTCTACCTTAGGAATCTTTTCCCGGAGAGTCTGAGTGGTCGAAAATTCTTATACCACCTTACTCCGCTGACATTTAAAGAATATTTATACTTTAAGGATAAACTGTCTTTAAAAGACGCAATGAAATCAACCCTACCGCAAAAAATCAATGCCATTGACCTGACGCGATACAAGGATATGGAAATTGACTACGAAGATTACCTCAAATTCGGCGGCTACCCGGAAGTCGTTATTACCAAAAATAAAAAAGAAAAAAGAGAGATTCTGAAAAACATATTCCAATCATTTTTTGAAAAAGACCTTAAATATATCGCCGATTATAACGATATTCGCGAGATACGTGATTTGATTTTACTGATTGCGCCAAGGGTCGGATCAATGCTTGATATAACTAAATTAGCGAGTGAACTCCAGATAAACCGTCCTAAAGTTTATAGCTATCTTGAATTTTTAAGTGGTACATTTTTCATCAATCTTATATCGAAATTTTCAAAAAGCGCGGATCGAACAGTGGCGGGCGGAAAAAAAATATACTTTTCCGATACTGGACTTCTCAATATATTGACCAATGTTAATCCAGCACAGTTGCTTGAAAACGCCGTTTGCAACCAGCTTTTATCCTACGGTGATTTGCATTTTTACAATAAGAGGAATACAGCGGAAATTGACTTCGTTTTAAACAAAGAGATTGGATTTGAAGTCAAGACAACGGGAATTAAGCAGGACATGGCGGCACTTAAAAAAAATGCGTCAGCTTTAAAACTTAAGAATCATTATATCATTTCAAAAAATTATACCGACGTATCTCCAAAGATAATTTTCGCTTCTCAACTATAAAGTCCCAATCTCTCATGACTCGGCGCTACGAGCCTCATCGCTTGGTAGTATCCGATCCTATGGTAGCGTGTATGCGATCTAAAGCCTTCTGTATCATCGCATCTACTGAACGGTCGTGTATGTTCGGCAGTCTACGTATATTCGCACACAATACATCCCGAAAGTTCTCGGCATTTGTAATATGTACTTCTTTTCGCGCCGTTTCATCCAAATTTGCACTTTCGGGAAGATGTACTATCGCCTGAAATTTATTCCGTACGATTTCAACTAACATCATTATTTTTTCCACTAACTTTTGTGGCGTTTGTTCTTTCTGATCCGTACGCATGAGTCTCGTTTCCTCTCTTTGCATATTAACCAATTCGCCCAGCATTTGCTCGAGAGACGTACAATGTTGGAATCTTCCGTTCGGCATAAAATAGTTTCTTAAATAAGGCTTAACTGTATAACGGAAAAGATATTACACAATACCATTTAACTCAATACACCGCCTCCAGATAGCACTTCTCGCAGTACACGATTTCCGGCTGTTCTGGAGCATAGGTAGTCTGAATCTCCGCCGAACATTTTGCGCAAATTCTTTCCCATAGACGCGGGGGATTGCGTCTCGCGGCTCTATGAGTAAATCTTACTTCGGGATGAAATGCGGGAAGAGGAATGTTATTTTTCTTGTAGAATGCGAATTCCTGCGGGATCACTTTGAATGGTTTTCCCGACTCACTGCAGGTGAATACTTTGCCTTTTACCATATCTTCGGTTACTTGGGCAATCGTGTCGGGCACATTTTGCTTTATATGAATTCCATCTATCTTAGGCCCCGCATCGGTATGTTCTTTCCACGTAAATCCCTCCGCAATCGCCTGCTCTTTACTCAGTGGGAAAAACTGATGTGCCATGGTCTCGTTGTAGCCGTAGGGCGATTTCTCGCGAGGAAAGTATCTTCCCCATGATCCTTCTTTTTGCATATGTTCAATTATCTTCGGCACCAGTTTTTCATACTCCTCTTTTGAATACTGTTTATTCAAAATGCAGTACTGTTTATGTTTCAACCCACTGCACCCGAAATTATTCGATGAACCACCCATGAGAAAACAGTATATATTGTTGCTTGAGGCATTCCATACGCCATTACAGCAGATGTTGTACGAACAATTCACTCCGGTCGCAACACAGTTATAGATCCACTCGGAATTATCACCGAAAATATCGTAGTCCCTACAGTTATTTGCACGGAATACATAATAACAGTAAGAGCAATTTTCCAACTCGAATGTGTCGTAGCATTCGTAAGAATTTTTCACGTGATGGATCATATTGCCGGAAAAATTTTCATTGGTGTGACCGAAGTAATATTTGCGAGGATACTGCAGACTTACTGCGGCGAATTTCTCTGAAAAACCTTCAACATATTTTCGACTTTTAAATGCATCTTTGTAGCGCTGAACCTCTTCGGGTGTAGATTTTTTATTGAAAATATAATTCTCTTTCCCCACCAGATTTACACAGCCGATACAATTTTTGCACTGCCGACAATCCATGAGAAAATAACTATCACTGCAACTCACGCATCGTTCCGAGTACTTGAGATTGTAACAACGCTCGGTATCCACACACTCATAGCATAACTCGCAGTTGACAAGACTCAGCGAGTCTACACATGAAACGGTGTGTTTCGCTTCCCCGATGTAGAGCCCGTCTTCGCAATAATCCATATTGAAGGAAAGGTAGCAATTTTTACATTTTGCCGCACCGTTTATGAAGTCGCAATTTTCATTGAGGAGTGCGTAGCGATCAAGTACGGGAACATCGAGTAGCAGTTCATGCCATTGTTCGAAGAACGGCCGGTTGAAATCATAGTCCCTCTCGTATTCGAGCGGGTCCCATTTGTCCGACCACCATATATCGCCTCGATATACTTTGTGAGGAGAATCAGTATCGTAGCAGGACATGATTTTCTCTCCAGTGAAATCACAGGTTCGATAGTATACATTTCGTAAGTTACGCCATGCGAGTCTCAATTTTTTTCGACATATGGGGCAGAGGTCGGGGTCAGGTATCGCGAAATGTTTCTCGTTAAAAGTTGGCACCACTTTTCTATAAAATTCCCGATCGGATTCGGTTATTTCAAACTGCGTTGTGCACTTCGAGCAAGTGTACATAATTTGATTATATAAAATTTAAATAATTTTCAGGAGTTATGCATTCAAATTCACTATTTTTGTATGTCTCATGCCAGCTTTTCGGAGCCTTTGATTTCTTTTTTGGATTCCATTTGATCTCATATCCAAAAAGTTTTCCTTCTCTTTCTTCCACCCAATCAATTTCCTGTTGATCGTATGTCCTCCAGAAATAATTATTTGCATGAGGACCTTCGTAATGTTGTTTTTTAAGTCTTTCCACAACGATAAAATTCTCCCAAAGTTGCCCCACGTCATTTCGTATATTCAGCGGGTTAAAGTTATTGATGAGTGCGTTTCGCACACCAATATCGTAAAAATAATAGCGTGAAGTTTTTGTCACTTCTTTTCGCAAAATAAATAGGAACTTCTTTAATCTTGAACTTCTTCCTAACAGCCCTTATAATCTGCTCCTGAGTGTAAGTATGGTTTGAGGTTATTGGCACCTGCTCTGCGACTTCTTTAGTACCTTCAATTCCCTTACCTTTTGAATCACTCGTA
>CAYHQD010000066.1:0-6816 GCA_964358905.1 uncultured Candidatus Peribacteria bacterium | reverse complement strand
CAAAACTGGAGATAATGTTCTTGAGACGAGGAAAGGCTAGGGATTTCATGATCATGTTTTCTACGGTCGCCCAATAATCTACGAAAGACTTTGCATTCTAACACCCCTTTGCAACGAGTGTCAATCGCCTGGGGCTAATGATAGCGGCTCCAACTCGAAGGGTCGTCCTACCGCGGACCCGATTATTAGAGTTTCAAGCGGACGCATTAATCACAATCATATTGTCTAGCCAGAATCACGGGAGAATGCCTTCTTTGTTCATTTTTGCCTGCTATTCTTCCAACAAAATCTGTCTCTCAGGCCATTTAAGCTGATTGGAGCGATATGATTATCGTGTTGGAGTCGTCCCACCACGATGCCGGTATGAACACCAATCGTTTTAGCAAACGCTCTGACAGCTAAAAAATCAAACGACTGTCGACTGACAAACTCGGCGTACTCTTTCTCAGGAACCAATGTATTCGCGGCGAATTCATCAGCCAAGCGCTCGTCTTCATCTTCTCTTGCCAGATTGCTTATGTCGATATTGATTTCCTTTTTGCTGTGATAGAAAACATGTGCCAGCTCATGAAAAAAAGAGAACCAAAAAATATCGTTGTAGCGATAGCGAATGCTTAACTGGATCAGCGCCTTTGACGAAGAAAGCCATCTTGATGCTCCATTTACCGGCGCATTTCTCAAGTTTGGAGTCACTGTAAAAGCGATTCCTGCGTCGGCTAATTTCTCAACTAATTTTGGATGAAACGAATCCGGTTTTTCCGTAGTCATAGATCTGATATCAGCCACTACCTCTTTAAGCTTTTTCGAATCAAAGGGTTTGGTTTCAATCGACTGAGCATCTATCGCCCCCTTGCGAAGCCAAGCCGTAACGGCCGGTACAGAATAATTTTTCTTCTTTGAAATCCGATACAGTACGGCCTCGGCTTTTTTGGATTCGATTGTGTGATGTAGTGAGGTAACTCCAAAATAGTTGAGAAGATGTTTGGTTTTCTCAAGCCGATCTTTCGCTTTCGGCACCCAATCCCATCGCGCCATTTCTTCATACGGATATTGGACGGCTATTTTGACTTCATCCTTATACTGATCCTCTGCCCTTGATCGAGCTAAAATTTCCCTAAAATTAGCTTCGAGATTATTCCAAAAGTTTGCCGGAATGCCCAGAACCTGTTCAAGTTGAATGGCCGTATCTGCGGTAATGGCCGATTTCCCCTTTATAATTTCATTGATCACTTTTGGCGGGCGACCCATACGTTCTGCCAATTCCGTCTGCTTGATTCCTCTTTCCTCAAGTAATTCCAGAATAGTCTCCCCTGGGAGGATGGGTATGATGGGAATATATGGGTATGTTTTTTCGTTCGGCTCAACCATGATAATCACCAATAGCTATAACTTCGATTACCTCTACTTTTTTCCAAGCTAGCTCGTTTCCTTGATAATAGTCATCCTTATTGCCTCTTGGGACAAAGACCATGCGATCGGGATGAATTAAATCAATCGCCAATTGCCCCTCCCGGTCAGCTTTCAGCTCATGACAGCGACCAAAGTTCTTCATGACAGATAAATTCTCTGCGGCTCTAAACTGTTCCAGACGCATAAAGATTTTCTTGGCCATCTTGGGTCCCCATATGCGAATACATTCTTTTGGGTTGGAGAGTTCCTTTAAACGATGGTTTATGGAAACGTCCATCTGTTAAATCGCCATAATCTTTATACGAGGAGCCACCGTTGAAATATGATATTTTAATTAACCCCATAGGTTAATAGAAATATACCACATATTTGAATTGAAATCAAACTTTTACACACTACACTAGTTAACCCGTCCCTTTTGACCCAATCCGGACCAGGCCGGTAAATAAAACAATCGTGACACTGCAATGCTTCTAACGTGTCCCCTTGGGACGGGGTCCCGTAAATTTTTCCTTAGCTGAATAATACCCACGAATCGTATTGCAAACGACTATACGAAGTTTACCTGGGTTATAATCTCTTCGATTTTGTTTCGGCCACGATACTTTCTATTAGTTCGTTGTGAAACTGTGAAAGAACACGGTCTTTTCTTTGAATAATCCCACGTTTTGTATGGCCGAAATATTCAGATACATCGATGCACTTCATTTTTTTCAGATCAGAGGGCGTTATGTAATACTTATTCATGATCGAAAGACCGAACCCTTTGGAAACATAGGCTTTGGAGGAATCCCTTCCCATAATTTCGAGTGCTACGCGAGGAATAAGATTCGCTTTTTTGAAAGTCTTATTGATAATTCTCCTCATTCGTGATTCGGAAGGAGGAAGAATTAAAGAATAACTGGCAATGTCCTGTAGTGAGATTTTATCCTTTTTTACCAGCGGATGGTTTTTAGGCATCATGAGAACCCGACTATTCGATGCAAATACCTTATAGTGAATCCCAGGCGGGACTTCATCGAGCGAAGTAATTCCGAAATCAGCCTGCCCCTCCATGACCAAAGAAACTACTTCATTACGATCTTTTCGAATCAGGGAAATTTTGACATCGGGGTGCTTTTTTTGAAACTTGGCGAAGATTTCTAAAAAAAAAGGTGTTTTTGCGGATTCGTGGGTGGCAATCTTGATCTCGGAAATCTTTAATCGTCCCATCTTTTCATCGAGATTGTTTTTGATCGAATCAAATTGCGAGACGATTGGAAAGGCGATTTTCTTCAAAAATTCGGCCTCCTTTGTGAGTTGTATGCTCATCGGGCCAAACCTTTCAAAGAGGCGCACACCGAGTTCTGATTCAAGGCTCTTGATGTGGCGGCTGATCATTGGCTGAGAACGAAACGAAGCTTTGGCTGCTTTCGAGAAACTCTTTGTTTTGACGACATTCATGAAACTCTTAAGATGTAGAATCTCCATCGAAGATAATCCTTTCTTTATTCATTCATTTTCTGAATAGAATACATGAGAACTATGCATTATGTACATGAAAAAATGGGCGGTATACTTCTAATATATTTGCGGGGCTAACAAGCGCCTGTTAGCCCTTTTTTAATCCTTGAAACAACTTCTATGAGAAAACTGATTAAAGCCACTTCGCTTCTCACCTCAGCCAGTCTAGTTGAGATGATTTTTCGTTTTGTGCGGACAAAACTGATCGCCGTATTCTTAGGCACGCAAGGATTGGGGTTTTTAAGCCAGTTCGGGAACCTCCTTGAGACCCTGAGAAGTTATGGAACAATCGGGACGCGCCGGGCCGTGATAAGACAAGTGGCTTCGGCCAAAGAGAGCGGCGTACACAGCCAGCGCTATGGCGAAGTGATCAAAACCTCTTTTTTCCTTGTGTTGTTGGCCTCCGGTTTGATCGCGTTTGTGACAACGGTTTTCTCGGTAAAAATTTCTCATGCGATTTTCGGCGACGAACGTTATTACCTGTTCGTCGTGATCCTCTCCTGTATGCTTCCGGTGGTATCGATTTCTACACTCTTAGGTGCCATTGTGAAAGGCAATTTGGAATACAGGAGTTTCGCTTATTATAATGTGGTTTGCTATCTCGTGACGATCCTGGTGACGTGGCCGGCGATTTATTTCTTCAAATACTGGGGCGCCGTCTTTACAAATTTTCTTTTCTTTGCGCTGCCGGTCATCGGATATTTTATAATGAACGAGCGGAAACATTTTCTCAATTTTTCCCACAAAATAAATTTTACTCTCTTAAAAGAACAATTTCATGACGGTTTCAACTGTATCTATGAAGAAACCTTGGCGGGAACGCTGAAGCTTATTGTGATGTCCTGGATTACGGTGAGGTTGGGTTTTGTGGAAATGGGCATTTACCAGGTCGTCATGGCATTTACGACCGTGTATCTCGTGATCGGGATTCATTCCAGCACCGGCTATACGCTGCCGACGATTGCTTCAGCAAAAGATTGGAAACAGGCCAATGACGCGTTGAACAATACGGTAAGGCTACTTATATTTCTCCTTTCACCCGTGATTATCTTGCTTCTGATGATTCCTGAGATTTTTATTGAGATTCTATACAGCAAAGAATTTTTACCGGCGATTCCCGTATTACGGATCCAGCTTTTAGGAAGCTTTTTCATAACCCTTGGGACCTCGTTCTATACTTACCTGATGGCTAAGGGAAAAATGAAGCCGCTTTATATCGCTGCCACCATTCATCCGGTAAGTTATTTTGTGCTTTGCTGGCTGTTTTTCGAGCGTGGCAAGCTCTTCGGGGTAGCCTGGGGATTCACGATAGCCGCTTTTATCGCAATGGTGGCCAACTTCTGGCTTGCCAAACACTATTTCCAGATCAAGCTTCAAGCCAACACGCTTTTATTGATCATCACGAGCTTTTTATGGATCCTCGCAGCTACGGTGGTGACCATTTACACTCACTCACTCTTTTTTGATACGCTCCTCTTGGCAGTGGGTCTCCCTTGGTTCTTTATCGTCGTTGGATCTGAAGAAAAAAAATTCCTCTTCAATAAACTTGGAAATTTCCTTAAAAAATCTTAAGGTGGTCTTATGTGGAAATACAATACCTCGGAGTTAGACTACCTCCTGCTAAATAATGAATCAAAAACTCTTGATTTTACCGGTTGCCGCAAAACAATAAAAATCGCGATCCTTTCGGATTCAGCGCCACAGTATCTTACCCCGATTCTTAAGACACTTTTTTGTAAACACGGAATTCACGCCGAAGTTTATGAAGCGGAATATGATACTATTGAGCTTGAGGTCTACAATTCTTCCGCCGGCCTTTACGCGTTCAATTCAGATTATATCGTGCTCATCAACTCTGTCTTCGCGCTTAGAAACAAATACTACGCGTTTCAAGGCGAAAAAAAACGTTTCGCCGAGGAAGAAGCCGCAAAGTTTATGTCTTTGTGGGAAACTATCAGGGGGAAAACACAAGCCTCTATTATTCAGTGCAATTTTGTGCTGCCCAACGAGCGGCTTTTTGGGAACTATGAAGAAAAAGTCGGTAATTCCTTTTTCTACTCCGTTACCTCGATCAACCACAGGATGGCGGAAGCCGTTCGTTCGCTCAGCAATGTTTTCATCAACGACATCGACAGCGTTGCCGCCTACCACGGACGCAAGATTTGGCTGGACGAGAAGCTGTGGATTTTGTGCAAGTCGTACTGCGCGTTCGAATTCCTGCCGCACGCGGTGCAAAACATGGTGGATACCATCCTTTCGCTGAATGGTGCGGGCGTGAAGTGCGTTGTGATGGACCTCGACAATACGTTGTGGGGCGGCATCATCGGAGACGACGGGCTCGAGGGCATACGACTGGGACATTTTGAGGACGGTGAGGCTTTTCAAGCCTTTCAGCATTACCTGCTGGCGCTCAAAAACCGCGGGATCCTACTGGCAGTGTGCAGTAAAAATGATCTCGACAAGGCGCTTCTGCCTTTTCAGAAACACCCGGAGATGGTGTTGAAAGAGAGTGACATCACGGCTTTCGTCGCTAATTGGGTGAGTAAGGCCGAGAACATCAAGGCCATACGCGATACGCTCAACATTTCCTACAACTCCATGGTTTTCATAGACGATAGTGCTTTCGAGCGCAGCGTCGTGCGCGATGAACTTCCTGAGGTTATCGTTCCCGAGATGCCCGAGGACCCGGCTGAGTATGTGCGTTGTCTCACGGAGCTTAATCTGTTCGAAACCACCGCCTATTCCGCTCTCGATGCGGACCGCACCGAGCTTTACCGCGTCGAGGCCCAACGCAAGCTCTCCGAGAAACAGTTCACGAACCCCGAAGATTATCTGAAGTCCCTCGAAATGAAAATGGTATGCAAACACTTCGACACTTTCTATCTGGGGCGTATTGCCCAGCTTCTCCAGCGCTCGAACCAGTTCAATCTGCTCACGCGCCGCTTTACCGAGGCGCAGTGCGAGTCGTTCATGCGTGATGAAAAGAACTGGCTGCCGATATATCTCATCCTCCGCGACAAGTACGGCGACAACGGTCTCATCTCTGTCGTGATCGCGCGTTTTGAACCTGCCACGATGATTATTGAAGAATGGGTGATGAGCTGCCGCGTGCTGGCCAGAGGCGTCGAAGAATACACGATGAACACTGTTTTCGAGCACGCACGACATCGGGGGGCTAAGACCGTGAAGGCCCGCTACGAACCGACGGCCAAGAACGGGATGGTAAAAGATTTCTTCGGCCGTTTCGGATTCCGCAAAGTCAATGAAAGTTCGGACGGTGCGACTGACTGGGAGCTCCGCGCGGACGAGTATCAACCGCAGACACATTTTATACAGACCGAAACGATGGAGACCATCTGATGCAAAGACCGGAAATCAAAACAAAACTCACCGAGGTATTCCGCCAGGTTTTTTTTCAGCCTGCGCTTGAGATCGGCGAGGAAATGACGGCCGCGAACGTTAAAAATTGGGACTCATTGAACCATGTGACAATGATTTATGCCGTGGAAAAAACGTTCCGAATCAAATTTTCCACCCGGGAAGTCCAGAGCCTGCAGAATATCGGCGAACTGATCACGCTGATTGAACGAAAGACTACCTAAATTGCTTTTTAACTCGGTTTCGTTCGCAATATTCTTAGCTATATCAGTGCCTTTCTACTACGCGATACCTCCGGCGTGGAGAAAATTTGCCCTGCTGGCGTTAAGCTATGTGTTCTATGGCCTATGGAGTATTCCGTATCTGCTTTTATTGGCAGTGGCGACCGCCGTCGCATTTGCTTGCGGTTTCGGGATCAGCTCCGCAAAGAGCGAATCCGGAAAAAAACTAGTCCTTCTCTGTTCGTTGTTGTTCTTGCTGGGCTTTTTGGCGCTCTTTAAGTATGCCGGTGTTTTTGCCGCTTTG
>CAYHQD010000065.1:0-6872 GCA_964358905.1 uncultured Candidatus Peribacteria bacterium | reverse complement strand
CCGCTCAGAATTCGCAGAGAGCCTCGGTTGCAAATTAGATGGGCTGAGACAGATCATCATCGATCGTTATTCACGAACCAATGTGGAAGGTGTGTTCGCCGCAGGAGATGTCACTGATTCCGAGTGGAAACAGGGTGTAGTCTGCGCCGCGGAAGGTGCCACCGCCGCCTACAGCGC
The DNA here is from genome assembly GCA_964358905.1 of uncultured Candidatus Peribacteria bacterium. GTDB lineage: Bacteria > Patescibacteriota > Gracilibacteria > UBA1369 > JABINC01 > CAYHQD01. The sequence continues at coordinate 6,695 of CAYHQD010000065.1, read as the reverse complement.
ATACAATTATGTAAGCCATAAAAAGCTTAGCTAATCGCGGCGGAATGAGAGGTATTACCAGAATGAGATCTATTGACCAAATATGTTTTTCCTCGTAGAATCGAGTTCCCAAGGGTTGTACCAACTACATAAATCCCAATGGCAAAGAATCAAAAAGTGATAGAAGATATCACCACAACGAGCTATAAGTATGGATTTGTGTCGGACATCGAGACGGAGTTTGCGCCAAAGGGACTTTCGGAAGATATTATTCGGTTCATCTCAACCAAGAAGCGAGAGCCCGAGTGGCTTTTGGAGTGGCGTTTGGAGGCATATCGCGGGTGGCTGGAAATGAAAATACCAACCTGGGCGCATATCACGCACGATCCGATTAATTTCGATGATATCATTTATTACGCGGCTCCAAAAAAACGACCAAATGTGAATTCATTGGATGAAATAGACCAGAAATTAAGAGAGACATTTGATAAATTGGGAATTTCACTCGAGGAACAAAAACACCTTGCGGGCGTATCGAATATAGCGGTGGATGCGGTTATTGACAGTGTATCGGTGGCAACGACATTCAAATCGACCCTGGCAAAACTCGGCATCATCTTTTGTTCATTCTCCGAAGCGGTACAAGAGCATCCCGAATTGGTGAAAAAATATCTTGGCACAGTGGTCCCAAGAACGGACAATTTTTATGCGGCACTCAACAGTGCGGTATTTACCGACGGATCATTTTGCTATATCCCAAAGGGCGTGCATTGCCCGATGGAACTCTCAACTTATTTTAGAATCAATGCGGCAAAAACCGGACAATTCGAACGCACACTGATTATCGCGGACGAAGACAGTTACGTAAGCTATCTGGAAGGTTGTACGGCACCTGCACGAGATGAAAATCAGCTCCACGCGGCAGTCGTGGAAATCATCGCACACAAAAATGCGGAGGTTAAATATTCCACCGTACAAAACTGGTACCCGGGCGATGAAGAAGGAAAAGGCGGCATATATAATTTCGTGACAAAAAGAGGTATCGCACTCGGCGAGCGTTCAAAAATTTCTTGGACGCAAGTGGAAACAGGATCAGCGATTACATGGAAATATCCAAGTGTGATACTCAAAGGTGACTACTCCTCCGGAGAATTTTATTCCGTAGCAATCACCAAACATCATCAACAAGCCGACACTGGCACCAAAATGATTCATGTGGGAAAAGGGACGAAAAGCACGATCATTTCAAAAGGCATTGCGGCTGGCAAAGGTTCAAACACCTACCGCGGACTTGTGAAAATATTACCTACCGCAAAGGCCGCGCGAAACTTCTCTCGGTGCGATTCGCTCCTGATAGGCAATCAATGCGGCGCACATACATTTCCCTATGTGGAAAATTCAAATAACACCGCCATAGTCGAACACGAAGCGACCACCTCTCGCATCGGCGAAGACCAATTATTCTATTGTCTCGCACGCGGCATTGGTCTGGAAGAAGCGGTGGGACTGATCGTCAACGGCTACTGCAAGGATGTATTGAAAAAATTGCCGATGGAATTCGCGGTCGAAGCAAATCGTCTCCTCAGTGTCAGTCTGGAAGGTGCAGTCGGATAATCTAACTTTTATTTTTATGCTTAAAATTCAGAATTTACACGCCAGTGCAGGAGATTATCAAATCCTCAAAGGAGTAAATCTCGAGGTGCGCGCCGGAGAAATTCATGCGATCATGGGTCCCAACGGAGCGGGAAAAAGTACGCTCGCTTCAGTGATAGCCGGACGTGATCGTTATCAAATTACGGAGGGAAAAATAACCTACGAAGGAAAAGACTTGAGTGAAATGCCTCCGGAAATCCGCGCCAGAGAAGGAATATTTCTCGCCTTCCAGTATCCGATTGAAATACCTGGAGTGAGCACACTTAATTTTCTCAAAACCGCTATCAACGAATTACAAAAACACAGGGGAATAGAGCCAAGCGACACACAGGAATTTATAAAGTACGCGAAAGCAAAGCTGGCCTCGCTCGGCATTGACGAAAGTTTGATGAAAAGACCTCTAAACACGGGATTCTCAGGCGGTGAAAAAAAGAAAAATGAAATTTTTCAAATGGCAATGCTTGAACCGCGTCTCATGGTTCTGGACGAAACGGACTCCGGACTGGACGTTGATGCGCTGAAAGTTGTCGCGCAGGGAGTGAATAAATTACGCAAACCTGAAAATGCAATCATCATCGTGACCCATTATCAACGCCTCCTAGACTATATAATTCCCGATAAAATTCATGTCATGTACGACGGCAAAATCGTAAGATCCGGTGGTAAAGAACTCGCCCTCGAAATAGAAGAACACGGCTACGATCAATTAAAAAATTCTTAGTCATATGAGTATCACTCTCAATCAAATTACAGGAATTGCATTCCCAACACGCAAGACGGAAAGTTGGAAATACACTCCTCTGAACGAACTGCTTTCAACCGAATTCATACCCGGGGAAAAGACAGCCATTCCCACTCAGGTGATGGAAAAATACCTGATACCGGGACTTGAAGTAAATCGGGTGGTATTTGTAAACGGAGAATACGAGCCGACTCTCTCGGAAATAAAAGACGTGGGAATCGAAGTGCGGAAAAAACAATCGGAAAGAAAAAATGATGATGATTCGTTTGCTCTGCTCAATAGTTTATTTACGGGAATGGAAGTCCGCATCGTATTGAAAGAAGGATCACGATTCTTGCATCCCATTCATATTCTTCATATCGGCGACAACGGGATAATGCCAATGCTCAGTCAGCCGCATCATACCTTGGAAATCGGCAAAGGCGCGCGCGCGGAGTGCATCATATCCTTCCATTCAACCACCACCACGCACGAGCCACGCGAGTGCGCTCTTCCAATAAAGGTTATCCGGTCAAATTTCACCAACGCAGTCATCGAAATGCGCATAGGCGCACACGCCGTATGCGATCTATATATCATGGAGGATGAAAACGATACCCAGCAAACAATCACTTCGACATTTTGCACGGCGGACGAAGGAAGCCAATGTTCATTCTACACGTTTTCCTTCGGAGGAAAATTGATACGCAATTCACTTTCATTTACGTACGAGGGATCTCAGGCACATGGTAATTTTTTCGGACTTTATTGTACGAACGGTAAAAATCATATAGACAATCGCACGGTCATTTCACATGAAAACACACAGTGCACCACGATCCAAAATTATAAAGGAATTCTCGGAGGCGATGCGACCGGCGTGTTCAACGGAAAAATTTACGTGGCACCGGGAGCAGCAAAATCTTCGGCAGTTCAAATAAATAAAAATATTTTGCTGAGTGAAAAGGCAACCATCAATACCTGCCCCGCATTTGAAATCTACGCGGATGAGGTGAAGTGCAACCACGCTGCCATCAGCGGGCAGTTGGACGAAGAGGCGCTCTTCTATATGTCGGCGCGCGGTATCGGTAGAGAGAATGCGACCAGACTTCTCACCTTCGCGTTCGCAAGTGAAATCGTGGAAAAAATTAAACTCGCACCGCTCGAATTATATATGCGGGAAAAAACCATTGCATACCTCCAAACCCACACCGATTCATGACATATGATATAAAAAAAATCAAAGGTGAATTCCCGATTTTAAAAACAAAAGTGAACGGCAAACAACTGGTGTATTTCGATCACGCCGCGACCTCGCAAAAGCCTCAATCGGTAATCGACAGTATTGTGGAATATTACACAACTTATAACAGTAATATCCATAGGGGTATTCACACGCTCAGTCAAAAGGCGACTGGAGAATATGAACGCGCACGTAAAAAAGTGACGAAGTTTTTACATGCCAAGAGCGAAAAAGAGATTGTCTTTACGCGCGGCACCACCGAAAGCATCAATCTGATCGCCACCACATACGGCCTCAATCGTCTCAAGGAAAATGATGAAATCATCCTCAGTGTCCTCGAACATCATTCCAATATCGTTCCATGGCAGGAAGTAGCGAGGAAAACCGGAGCAATGATAAAAGTGATTCCTCTGACCTCGGAAGGCAAACTGGATTACCATGCATACGAAAAACTTCTATCTATTCGCACAAAAATCGTCTCAGTCGCACACGTATCAAACGCACTCGGGACTATAAACGATGTGAAAAAAATTGTAGCCGCGGCAAAAAAATATAACGCACTTACAATTATCGATGGAGCTCAAGCCGTAGGACATATAGAGGTGGATGTGCGAGACATCGGCTGTGACGCATACACATTCAGCGGACACAAAATGTACGGCCCAATGGGAATCGGTATACTCTATGTAAAGGAAGAAGTTCTACGTACACTGCCACCTTATCAAACGGGAGGTGAAATGATCCTTTCCGTTTCATTTGAAAAGACGATTTTCAAAGATATTCCCGAGAAATTTGAAGCGGGCACACCAAATGTGTGCGGTGCCATTGCACTCGGCGCCGCAATCGAATTTATCGAAAAAATCGGCATCAAAAATATTTCAACACACGAACAAAAGTTGCGCACTTATGCAACAAAAAAACTACTCGCCCTCAACAGGGTAAAAATTATCGGGAACGCTAATTCTGCAAAATCGGGAGGAATAATCAGTTTTACCTGTGAAGGGATTCACCCACACGACATCGGCACCTTGCTAGACCAAGAGGGAATAGCTATTCGCACGGGGCATCACTGTGCGGAACCATTGATGAAGTATCTCAAATTACCAGGCACTTCCCGCATTTCATTCGGCATGTATAATACGCAGGAAGAAATTGATTCCTGCATCACCGCTCTCAAAAAAACACTTAAACTTTTTTCCTAATACACCAGCATGTCAGACTTAAGCGAGCTCTACCAACAACTCATCATAGATCATAACAACAACCCCGCGAACTTCGGCGCACTCGCCGACCACACCCACCACGCAGAAGGCTATAACCCACTCTGCGGAGATCGGATATCCATCGACCTGCTCGTGGAAAACGACCTCATCACCGATATTCGATTCCAAGGAGAAGGATGCGCCATCGCCAAATCTTCCGCCTCTATCATGACCACAATGGTAAAAGGTAAATCAAAAGAAAACGCACTTGAATTATTCTCCGATTTTCACGATCTCGTCACGCAAGAATCCTCTCAAGAGAAACACCTAGGCAAACTGCTGGTATTTTCTGGAGTAAGACAATTCCCGGCACGCGTCAAATGCGCTTCACTTGCATGGCACACATTAAAATCCGCCCTCGATAAAGGTGAAGTCGTAAGTACGGAATAATACATCTCACATAAAATTATATCAATATGGCGACTCTGATTATCAACAAAGGAAAAAGTAGACTCGATAAAAAAATCGTGGAAAAATTTCGCAATATTTATGATCCCGAAATCGCCGTTAATATTTACGACCTCGGTCTTATCTATAGCATCGATATAGACAAAGACAGTAATGTGGATGTAACTATGACCCTCACCACTCCAAACTGCCCGGTCGCGGAGACATTTCCGATAGAAGTGGAGACGGCAGTACGCGAAATCAAAGGAGTCGGCGATGTGAAAATAGATATCACGTTTGAACCGCCGTGGACCCAGGATATGATGTCCGAAGAAGCGAAACTCGAAATGGGTTTCATGCTGGATATGTAAATTATTTTATTTTCATGAAAGACCAAAATACACAAAACAGCACCCATCAGATCGCCATCTGTGTAAGCGATTCCTGTCGAAAAAATTTTTCGCTCGATACTCTCAAAGCGGCTGAAAAAACACTGGGCATAAGCGCGGGCGAAGCGACTCCCGATAATCAATTTTCGCTCTTTATGTGCGGATGTTTGGGCAACTGTTCCGATGGACCATCTGCGATGATCGATAACAAGCTATACGGGAAAATATTCCCTCGTGAGATCAAAGAAAAAATCAACGAGCTAAAACAGAAGTAGTCCACACCATACTCGGAGGCGTTGTACAACCTGAGTCGTTTTCACGAACAAAAAAATCATGTTAGATTGGTTTCTTATATGAGCACTCATCGCTTACAACTCGATATAGAAGAAATGAAGGCCGCGCGCGATCTCATCAATCGGTCACCGCGTATCGTCGTCATTTCACATCGTGGGCCGGATGCCGACGCAGTTGGGTCAAACAGCGCGCTGAGACTCGGTTTGGAATCACTTGGCAAACAAGTTACTTCGGCATGCGCCGATCCTCTTCCTCAAAATCTTCTCTTCATCAAGTACGCGACCGATTTCAAACAAGTGATTGATCTAAATGATTATGATCTGGTCATCACAGTCGATTGCGGAGCGCACGGACTCGTGAAATATCATGAAACTATGCCAGACTTCTTCACGAAAAAACCGCTCATCAATATAGATCATCATGCCACCAACGATTTATTTGGCACGGTAAATATTTTGGATCGCGAAGGTGCGGCCACGGGACTCATTTTGTACTTTCTTCTTCGATTTTTGGATATAGAAATCACGAGCGACATGGCGACTTCGATTACCGCGGCGATCTACTACGACACCGGTTCATTTAAACATTCGAATACCTCTGCGGAAGTGCTGAAAGTAATGTCAGATCTCATCGCAAAAGGAGCAAATTATGAACTCGTGGTAAAACATCTTTTCAAGACGGCTTCGATCAATAAATTGAAGTTGTGGGGGCGCGCGCGCGCGCGCCCCCCCCGCAACCCCAAAAGCCTACATGTCTCAACCAATAAC
>CAYHQD010000064.1:0-6978 GCA_964358905.1 uncultured Candidatus Peribacteria bacterium | reverse complement strand
GGCGCCAATCTTCGCATAGGTGCCGGATACTTCGTGGTCCGCGGCACGTCCTATACTGTTTAGTAATCCGGCTTTTTTGCAAAGCGCCTGATCGGCGCCGATCTGCGATGCGAGATTCCCGGCGAGATGCGCGACTGATATGGAATGCTTCAATACATTCTGTCCGCGAATCGTTCTGAATTTAAGTCTGCCGAGTAATTTTACGAGGTTCGGATGTAGTCCAGCAACTCCCGTTTCATACACGGCGCGTTCGCCGAGTTCTTTTATCAAAGTTTCAACTTCCGCCTTCACCGCTTCAACGGTTTCCTCGATACGAGCAGGTTGGATACGTCCATCCTCCACCAATCGTTCAAGAGAAATTTTTGCTATATAACGACGCAATAAATCAAAACAAGAAATCGCCACCGCATTCGGCGTATCATCCACGATCACATCCACGCCGGTCGCCTGTTCAAACGTCTGAATATTGCGCCCTTCACGTCCGATGATACGACCTTTCATTTCATCCGATGGGATATTCACCGTCGTCGCAGTCGTCTCCGCCGTCACATCCATTGCAAATTTCTGAATCGCTTCTGCGAGAATGGTTCTCGCCTTCTCATCGACTTCCTCACGCGCCTCCGAAGAAACTTTTTTATAATATTTCACGATATCCGGTTTGTATTCTTCTTCGACTTTTTTCAAAAGCATTTCGCGCGCATCATCTTTTGAAAGTTTCGCCACACGCTCCAATTCGACCGACTGTTTTTCAAATGCCGCAGTCGCATCGTCATGCAGTTTTTTTATATCACCCAACTTCGCCTCCAATTCTTCTTTTTTCTTATCCGCATTTTCCATCCTATCATCAAGCGACTGCTCCTTCGTAAGCAACTTCTTCTCCATCTCACGAAGTTCTTCACGCTTCTTCGCCTCTTCCTTTTTTATGTGATCTTCCTGTTTTGCCGCTTGCTCTTTTGCCTCAAACATCATCTCCTTCACCTTCGCTTCAGCATCGGCGATTTTCTTACGAGCTTCCGATTGTGCAGTCTCATTCAAGCGCGTATCACGCGTCACTTTGAATACATATCCAACTCCGCCGCCAACGACAGCGCCCACCAAAACCAAAACCAGTGTCAGTACATCCATAAAAAAATGTTATGCGCGTGCCGAGAGAAAAGCGGAGGATACCTACCTACATGTGAGAATCATACGGAGAAAACTCAGTCCTATCATTCTTCTGCGCACTCCTTCCCGTTTCCCAAAACACACAGTAAATAATTCATCCATTAGGTTACTAAAATTTGCAAAAATTGTAAAGCGAAACAAAAAACTCCACCGATTTGATGGAGTTTTTTCAAGCATGGAAATGCAAAAAAACTTTACTTTCGTTTCTTTGCCTTTGCCTTGACCACCTTTCTCTTAGGTGCAGCCTTTTTCTTTTTCGCTACCATAGGGTGTAGGGTTAGGAAATATTTTTTTAGGAAAAAACCGGAAATAAAAAAAATAATTTTACTGAATGTATTATCTTCTTTTTTTTACAAAACACAATATAAAAACACGATTTTAAATTAATACAGTTTAATAAATTCATCGAGAGTAAGACCAAGTGTTCGTATGACATTCATAACCACTCCACAACTCAATTCATTTTGAGTAGCAGTGGAATGATGTGGAAGAATTAATGTAAGACCTGCGGGAGTTTTATACACACGGTGCTTACCGCTACGAACGGGATTACCGCAGAAGCTCTCCACCAAAACAGTTATTTTATTAATATCTCTATAGGGCACGACCGATCTTCTGCCCGATTTTTTTGTCGTTACCGCCAAAGGAGTTGGTGTCGAATCCGAAGCGCAACTTACCTCCTTGTTTCGAGAAAGTGGTTCATACTTCCATTGTACATGATCAATCGGAGGCTCTGAAGCTTCGAGCAAATCAATCAGCCCTTCTCGCGTCTTCGACACAACCGCGGAAGTTTTTGTTTCAGAACGATAGGGAGACACTCTTCTTTCCTGCGAGATCAAATTTTCAAATAACATTTCATACACAAGCATCTTCAAACGATTATAATTTTTCTCACCGAGAAAGAAATCCAAACGTATATTCGAATATATCAAATACAATTCACCGGTCACCGCGGATACACTTATGGGGACGGCATATTCGCTCACACTGATCTTCAATGTTTTCACACCCCCTGGCACCGTTACAAAACGAAAAGGCTCACAATCGGTGTGGACACCTATCATACCTAACGCAAACATATCATTGGTTTCATTCACGCTTCCTTCCATCTCTTTAAAAAAAAGATCAATACGACCCGCGGGTTTTTTATCACCTGGAAGAATATATGTCATATGAGAAACGGGGGTATACATACTCTCCGCAAGCACCTCCGTCTGTAATAAACGCAACTGTTCTTCGTCAAAAGGAAGATTGGCAATCCCATCAAGCAGTGGCTGGAACACATCTCGACGTCTACTGAACTGCTCATCAGCCACAAGTACACTGTAACCCAATCCGGAATGATCGAATTCATCACTATGAGTATTCAAGTATTCCAAAAACGCACCAAGTTGCATCAAGCCTTTCTCGTCAGCGAAACGAGAAGTGGCAACTACAATGCATTTATATATTTCGGATGTCATTAAAAACTCAAAGTGCTGGCACAACTGAGACTGTATAGTCCATCTATCTTTGTAAATTTTTCGGGAAATATCGGGGAAAAAATCGCGCATCATACAAAGCGCACCAACCGGTGTGTCACGCATGACATCAACGCCTTCATTATACACAGGTACCATTGAAACGACTCCACCGTCATGGTCTGGACGACACACTACATTATCATCGTTCAACCACTTTTCCAGCCTCCCGTTCTTACCCATCAATTGCGCAACGGCATCGCCAACAAGTTTCGCTAGACGAATCATCAGTCTAACATAATGAGGAGAAGTCAGGCGGAATTCAATCACAGCATCAACGGACACCTCACCGGTAAGATGTAACAAATCCAAATCAACAATTTCGGGATCGGTAAAGATACTTAAAATTTCCTTAAGCGTCTTCTCACCAAAAAGACTGTAAAAGCGTTTTTCCAACTTGATCGGTGCAAAACGTTTCATCACCTCTTCCACAGTCATATTCTTCGGTGCATCCTTGGGAATTACTAAATTTTCTTGTTTTCCTTCCATGTAATACAAATAAGAATTTATTATAGCTCAAAAATAGGATTAGTCAAAAAAAACAAGCCCTTGCTCACAAAAGAGACTTCGAGTGGGGTGACTGATGGGGCTTGAACCCATGACCTTCCCGGCCACAGCGGGACGCTCTACCGACTGAGCTACAGCCACCACAAAGCCCGCGTATTGTAGGTGATTTTGAAGTACACCGCAATAAAAAATCGCTCCAAACTCACTCGAAGCCCAGCTCACACGTTTTTCATCTAAATTTTAAGAACATTTTAAGGTCATGGCGTAGGGTGGGCGCGTCACCCAAACACGTGGCTATATATAATAAGGTATATGCGCAAAAAAATTCTCATCACACTTATGTGGGCTTTCAGCATCGGCATTGCGTTAAAAGGGGGCCATCTGCTCGAAATCATTTACGCGGAAGAAAATACCGCCGCACAAATGGTCATTACGGAAATATACGGAGAGGGGCCGGCGACTGAAGAATGGATCGAGGTAAAAAATACGGGCGGGGTTCAAGTCGAGCTGTCGGAGTGGAAATTTTTCGAAGCGGGCGTACGACACAACCTCACACCGGTCGAAAACACAGGCGTCATATTCCCAGGTGAATACGCGGTCATCGCCCAAAACAGCGATACGTTTCTGACGAAAAACAGTATCGGCGTAAAACTTTTTGACAGTTCATGGGGATCGCTCTCCATGGATGGAGAAGAAATCGGACTCAAAAATGATGAAGATGCATTCGTGGAACTTTTCACTTATCTCTCGCATACCGACGGTTCACTACAAAAAATCACCCCGGAAACAAAAGACTACACACCGACAAACTGGATCGCGGGCGCTCCTTCACCAGGCCAAGAAAATTTCGTATCAGAAATAGATGACACACCTACGGAAACTCCCGCTACGCAGGATGTGAACACCCTTCCATCAGAAGGAGAATCGACATCGGATATAGATCTCATCTCCGAAGAAAATTCATCCCCATCCATTCCCCCTTCTTCACCAGCTCCCGGCGGCGGAGGCGCCTCTTACGCATCTCCACAGATCATGCTCCCTCCGGTGGCACGCATCGTCATACAATCGGGAAATACGAAAGGAGAAAACAAAGTCACAATAAATGTGGATGGCACGAGCTCCACCGATCCGAATGGTCTCGCACTCCGATACACATGGGATTTTGGCGACGGATATACGTATGAAGGAAAAAATCCGCCGCCTCATTCTTTCAAGGAAGTGGGCACGTACACGATCACTTTGGTGGTGACAAATACGGCAGGTCTGAGAAACATTGCATTTCTACCGATAGAAGTGACTCAAGCCGAAAAAGCAGAAACGAAAACATCTACGCAAAAAAACAAGGAGACTGAGAAAAATGTGACAAAACAAGAGAATGAGAAAGAAGAAGAAATCGAACCTGCGGAAACAAACACACAAGGGGAAATACAATGGTATCCCATTTTATTGCTCAGTGAAATCATGGCGGATCCCGAAGGTAAAGACACCAAACAAGAGTGGATTGAGATTTACAATCCAAACGACGTGCCCGTTTCGACACTTGGCTACAAAATAGACGATATCACGAATGGCGGATCCGCGCCGATGAAACTCAAAGAGATGGAAATTCCGGCACATTCATACCTCGCACTTTTTGAATTCAGTTTAAGCATCAACAATTCAAACGAAGAAATCCAACTGCTGAATCCGAATGGAGATATCATCGATAAAACATCTTTTGATGAAAGTATCACTGGGCACACATTCGCCAAATACGATAACACATGGCAATGGACATCCACTCCCACGGTGCAACTGCCAAATGTGATCACTATGAGAATAAAGGAAGAAGATGAAAATGCGGAAAACGTCGAAACAACTTTTCTAAACGGCGACCTAAGTTCTGAGATTTATATAAATGAATTCTTGCCGAATCCTGCAGGCGAAGACTCACTGAACGAATGGGTCGAATTGTATAACGCGAGTGATCGACCGGTGAATCTGGGAAATTGGCGACTCGACGACAATGAAAGTGGCTCAAAACCATATATCATTCCAGATTCGATCTTCATCGAAGCACATGACTACCTCGTCATCATCCGCCCAGACAGCAAAATAAGTCTCGATAACAAACAGGACACCGTGCGACTTTTCAATTTCGAAGAAGAATTGCAGGACGAAATCAGTTATGAAAAAGCGAAAGAAAATATGAGTTTCTCGAAAATAACGCTTGTGAAAGAATCGGGAACGGAGGAACAGTGGCAGTGGACACCGCTTCTCACGATGGAAAACAAAAATGCCACCCTCTATCAAATACAAGGAGAGATCGAAAATAAAGAAGAAAATATCATTTTCATCAAAGCGAAAAAACTGACATTACCGGAAACAAACGAACTCAGCGAACTTGTCTTTCAACCCGGCAATATCATCGAACTGACCTACGACGACACAAACGCCATCAAAGACTATACCCTCTTAAGCGAGATGGAGATTCCCGGAAAAATAGATGAAACTTCTTTTCCCTTCCTGCGTTATCTTAAGTGGATACTGCTGATAGTCATACTTGCCTATATAGGGCGAAAAAAATATGCTATACTACATACGTAAGTTCTCTCTATGAAACATTTTACCTTCGACGAGGCAAACAAAGCATTGGTTTTGGTAAAGCCGATCGTTTCGGATATTCGGAAAAAATGGGAAGTGGTGAAAAAACTGAAAGATGAATGCGATGCCATAGTGCTGAATCATTTGGAAGGTGAAGAAATTTTGGATCAAAAAGAAGAAGAGCTCGATGTATTGCTCGAAGAAATCGAGGGACATATAAAAGAATTGCACGATGTTGGCTGCGAATTCAAAGGGTTCGAAGAAGGGCTCGTGGATTTTCCGGCAAAATTGGAGACAAGGACTATTCATCTGTGTTGGAAATACGGCGAAGAAAAGATCGAACACTGGCACGAAATATTCGAAGGCCTCCCCGGAAGAAAATCGCTCAACGCAGAATTGATCGAGGAAATAAAAAAAATCACTTCGACATACTCAGCCACCCGTTAGCTCTTGATATTGATACCGTTCTGATAGTATCTTGGTTGCGTATCGCTTTTTTCGCAAAATAAAAGGTTACCCAATCACTATGAAGTATAATTTCACTCCCAAGCTGGCAAAAACCGACTGTCTTGTCGTAGGTGTATATGAAAAAACTCCTTTGGAAAAACAGTTTGGCGGACTTCTGCCAGCAGGTATTTTGAAAGAGTTGAAAAAACGAATAGAGGCGAAAGATTTTGAACCGAAAGAAGAATCGGTGATAAAACTATACCCGAATTTGGCTGGAGTGGAACGAATGATCGCCATAGGATTAGGTGAATGGTCAAAAGATTTTGATATGGATATGGTGCGAAAAATGGGCGCGATGATTCCGCGTCTGACGGAAAAATGTATGAATGTTAGTGTGCTATTGCCAAAAATATTTGACGAGAATAAAAATTCGAATACGTGGGAAAATGCAAACTGCGTTTGCATTGAAGGTTACGCAATCGGCAGATATAAATTCGAAACATATTTCAGCAAGAAATCCGATCCATCTCTGACCAAAACACTTACATGTATCGGCGGCGCGAAGGTGTCTTCGGAAAAAGTGAGAGAAATTGAGACGCTATCAAAATCCATTGCCATGGTACGAGACTTAGTAAATACACCGGCAAGCGACATGTCACCTGCAATCGTAGAGAGAAAGGCACGACGCCTAGGTAAATTTAAAAATCTCAAAGTGAAAGTACTCAACGAAGCTACATTGAAAAAAATGGGGGCGGGC
>CAYHQD010000063.1:0-7039 GCA_964358905.1 uncultured Candidatus Peribacteria bacterium | reverse complement strand
CTTTTGCGCGCGCTTCCCCGGTCCCGGATCAAGCTACTTCCGGCGAAGCCATCAATTCTCTCACCCTCGACTTTGACGCCGGACTTTCGGAGATGGCGCGATTTATCAAAGATGCCCTCGAGAAAACGGGGAAAATTCGGGTGACGTTACGACCTCTATCCCAACAGGAATTGATCGACGTGCTGAGGAGCGGAACATCGCAGATGTATCTGCTCGGTTGGAAATCGGAATTCGGTGATGCAATCGATTTTTACAAGACGATCGTGCATACAAAGGAGGGCAATCTCGGTGAATTCAATGCGGGAGGGTATAGCAACAGTGAAGTGGATACGCTGATCCATGCGAGCGATCAGATGTTTGACGAATTTAAACGTGTAAAGGCACTCCAGCAGATCATGAGAAATATCCTCGAAGAAACGCCTTTTGGCATACCGCTGGTCGAAACTCAGGTATTGTATGCCTTCCACAGTGAGGTGAATTTTGTGCCGCGCATAGACGGCTACATCTTTCTCAACGAACTTACGAGGTAACATTATTCGGCATTGTCAAACTTTGTGATACTTTGAGCCTTAATTAAAGGGCTTTTTTCTGCTATAATTCAGAGATTAATATATCCATGGAAACACCTCAAACACCATCGGCGGCCATGCCCCCTTCATTCGAGACGGAAGTACGGCATTCGATACGCACCAAGCTGATCGTGGTGGTGAGTATGCTGGTCGTGGTACTCATGTCGGTGACGGCGTGGATACTGATGACGCAGAAGAAAGATGAATTAACGCGAGATATCTATACAAATACCCGTACGTTTGCCGAATTGACGGCGGATGATATCGTGACCGCATATGAAGGATTTTTACAAGAATCCGCATTCATTCAATTCAACCGTGTGATACAGGGCATGCTTCGCAAGTCGGAGGATATCTCGCGCATTACACTTGTGCGCTTCAATGGTGAGGTACTCTACGACTCGGAAACTGAAGTGCTTGAGGCATATGAGGCTTCTTTCGAGGAGCGTTCTATCGCAACTGACAAAATGCTTTTGGAACGAGTGCAGGCGCCTTTTCCTTCACTCAATGTACTGAAAGACGGACGAACGGTATACTTGGAAAAAGATAAAAACGGGTTGTACGCTGAGGTGAATTTAAACGGGAAAAAGATAGAAGCTCTGCGTGACAACGATCGGGTCGGCACTATTGTCTATCCGCTGGATCAAAAATACGCCGTGCTCTATCAGGTGACCTATCGATTGCTCGATTGGCGCATGGCAAAGACGTATGAACGAATCGGTCTCTTGATTCTTGCTGGTATTTCGCTCGGGGTGGTCATCGCGATTGCGATAGGTGCGCGCATCGCCTCTCCCATCCGACTTCTCACCGCCGGAGCAAGTGAGATCGCAAAAGGAAACTTCGATCATCGAGTGGATGTGCGTTCAAAAGACGAACTCGGGGTGCTTTCAGGTGCGTTTAACCAGATGGCCGGAGACTTGAAAAAGAGTACGCAAGCGCTCGTGTACAAAGAGCGTGTGATGAAAGAACTAGAAATCGCAAAAAGCATTCAGCAGTCACTCATCCCCGCGAAAATCCCGCTGATCGAGGGACTCGATATCATGGCGAGTGTGGATCCCGCGGAAGAAATCGGCGGAGATTGTTATGACTTCATACAAGTCGATACAGATCGCACGATCATGTACCAGGGAGATGTGACGGGACACGGTGTTGCTTCCGGCTTGCTCGTATCGGTGGCGAACGCTGTGATTTTCGCCTTTTCGGAAAAATGCGATATTTTCGATGTAATGGTACGCACCAATGCGATTCTGAAAGCGAAGTCGAAGCCAAACATGTTTATTACCATGGCCATGCTCGATTGGAACAGTACGGACAAAGGAATGAATTTTATATCCGCCGGGCACGAAAAGATTCTCCATTATCGCGCGAAGTCAAAGGAAGTCATAGAACTTCCGAGCGGTGGGCTGGCGCTCGGTATGTTGCCGGACTGCAGCAAGTTATTGAAAAAGCTCCCGATTCAGACGGAAGTGGGAGACTTCCTCATCATTTACAGCGATGGTATCCCGGAAGCCTGGAGCCCGAAGAGAGAACAATACGGACTTCAGCGCCTCAGAAAAATCATACTCGATACATTGCTCCACTGCGCCGATGTATCTAAAGTAGTATCCAAGGAAGTGCACGACAATATCATCAAAGATGTGAATGCATTTATGGCGGACGAAAAACAGGCGGATGACATCACTCTGATGGTCATCCGCCGTACTTCATAGGAAAATTCTCCCGAACATTTTTATCTCTCCTCAAATACTTCATCCAGCGTTGTCTCCACACCATCGTCTTCTTCCAATACCTCTATCGCGCGCGTAATTATTTTTGCGACCTCAGCGCGGTTGATTTTGCCGTCGGGACGGAATGTATTATCGGGATAGCCTCCAATGATCTCGAGCTGATACGCCTTCAAAACAAACACGTTATCAGTATCCGGAAATGGATCGGTGAGATTCTCCGCAACCAGATCGGCTTCAACGAATCCATATGCCTTCAACACCGCCTCTACAACTTCTTGACGATTTGCGGAACGATCAGGGTCGTTCAAATTACTCATAAGTCGATATTTGAGTGCGTTTTTCAAATATTTGGATGCCCAGTGCATACGTTGTTTCGCAGTCAAATCCAAATCATATTCCGCATCAACTGCATGCTCGGCCGCTTCTGCGATAATTTTCGCAACTTCCGCCGCAGTCACATCATTTGCACCTCCGAAGCGACCATCCGCGTAGCCGCTGAATATACCGCGATCGTAGAGCAGTTCGAGGTACTTAGTGTACCAAAGTGATGAATCATTGGAATCAATATCATTGTAGAGCGAAGCTCCGATTTTCCATTTTTCCATAGGCATGTTGTCGCCCATTTCACGTTCCGGTACTTCCTTCATACTTTCGACATCGATCATTTTTTCACTGCGCATAGCGGTACCAATTACCAAGACGGGTTCGTTTACAAACGAGCTGAAGTCTTTCTCAGGGCCTATCTTTAATTCCGCCATAATCCTGCCCATCGGGTTGAGGAGCAGGTGGTGTTCATCATGCACATAGTAACTCCCGCGCATGCGTATCTGATGTTCCTTTTCATCACCGGATATACGGATCCTTAGATCATTTTCGTGTTCAAATCCAAGCTCTTTCTCGAGTTCAACTGCGCGTACGTCGTGGTTTTTAAGACGCATGTCGTGCATAAGTTTAAGCTTCAACTCAGCTTTTTTTTCATCGTTCAAATCTCTTCCTCCATGCATACGTTCTGTCTCGTTTAATTCCTCTCTTGCCCTTTCTCGTATTTTCTCCTTGCGATCATCGTCATCGGATTCTACATCATTTTCGTTCTTATCATCCAAAGCGGAAAGAATTTCATCCAAATTATCGCAGGTGCCACCACCTACATTGGCTATAGCGGAAACACGGTTTTCCCCTTCAACTTTGATGGAAACAAATTCACCTCTCTCCTTATGACCCGCGAGAACGGAAACCCATGTATCGGTATTTCCCTCTACGACAAATTCACCTGAAGAACCATCACAGTTTTCCATGGTAAAATGTACGACACCTTCTACTAACTCAACCGTACCGATATGGCCGTAATAATTACTAGACGCAAACGCTAAAGGTACACTGAGAATCCCAACTGCGAGTACGGCTAAGCTGAGCAAGAAATCATTGGGTATACTTCGTAAGTCCATAGTTTTGTATGTTAAAAAATACGTACACTGTGAACAATACGATGAGAACGGAAAAGTTACAACTATTTCACTATCTTCGTCAGACAGTTGTTGTTCTCATTACTCTCCGGGACATTATCCTCGGTATCTGTGCAGACCTTCACTTGGTGACTGCCTGTGGAAAGTGCGGTCACTAGACGTGACAGTCCGTTCTTTTTGAGGAATGCGGTGTCGCTGTAGTCGCGCCATCGATAGGATTTGCCCACTTGTCCGTTGAGCGATAATGTCGTGAAACCGCGTGTACTATCCTCATACGCGCCACCTTTATTGATGATTTCGGCGGTGAGGTCTCCATTCACATCTCGGTAGATATCTTTTACGGTGAGATCCGGTTTTTGACCGCTGTATTTCATCATGTTTTGTGAAGCGGTAACTTTCTGCGTAGTGCGTTTTGAATTAATAGCGGGTCGTACAAACGTGTTCTTATTATTCTTGAGGTAAGCCACTCGGCAGTTGTTCGTTTTGGTAATCTCTTCTACTACGGTTCGTGGGGTGAGACATGCGGTTATTTTGTAATCACGTTCCAGTTTCAAAGGTTGTACCATGCCCCTTCCACCGGGATTAAGAAACTTCTTGTTAAGTGTACGCCAGCTATAGGACCATTTTAATGTATCATTCAGGTAGATATTCAACGCTCCTTCCGTATTGAGAAGCGGTGCGCTTCCTATGTTACCGAATTCAACGATGACATTATTACTGAGTGAATCGGTACCGAGATTTAAAATCGCCAGATCCACCTCGGGTGCGGGCTGATTCTGAGGAAGTGCGGGAGCCACAGTGATTGCGCGGCAGTTATTTTCTTCGTTTGATTCCCCGACATGTTCACGTGCATCGATACATACTTCGACGCTTCCTTGTCCGCGCGGCATTTGAGATACGATGGTCGCTTGCTCACCGGCGATAAGGAATTCGTTCTGTCCGAGGAATTTCCAGTTATACGACCACGCGAGTTTATCATCCACGTACACATATATAAATCCGTCCGAATCGGGATCCACATCTAGGGCACCATTGTTTGCGAGCGTGAATTCTATTTTTTGAGCATCATTTAATTTAAGATCCGATACCGTAAAATCGGCAAGTTGCGGCTGAGCTACCACACCGGAAATAGTTGCGATAAAGGTCATAATACCTGCGACTGCGGCGGATACTGATTTGGAAAGAAAACGTTTCATACTGTTTTGATAAATTATAACGGTTGCACACTCTGCCCTATTCTTTCATAATAAGCAAGTTTATTTTATCCATATACTGAAATGAGGAAGCAACCTATGAATATAATTACCGATCCGATAATTCTAAAGGTGCTGAATTTTTCTCTTAGTACGAAGTGTCCCAAGAGAACTCCTATGACAACGGAGAACTGACGGAGTGAAACTATGTAGGCTAGGGGTGCGAGTAAAAAGGCGACCAGAGTTAAAAAGTAGCCCGGAAAGTCAAAAATGGAAGCAAGTACAATATTTTTACGGTTATGCGCCCATTCGTATACAATTGCTTTCCTATATCTATATAAAATAATCGGCCATACGATTATGACATCCAGGGTAAGAATGACTGAAAAAAGAGCGGGTCCGACAAAAAGCGAATCTATGCAGGGGAGGGAAGAAGCCGTCTCGCAAAGCTCGTCGCTCGGAGAAAATGCTTGAGTCAATGTCTTATCCGTTACGAAGAAAATGGCTGACAAAATACTGGTTGCGAATGCAAGGAGAATTGTCGTGTTTTTGAAATCCTTGAATGGCTCAAAAAAATCCTTTAGCCGCATGGCGTTTCTATGCATGATAGTCCATGTCCCAAGTATGGTTATGACGATGCCGGCAATGCCGAGCGGTGTAGTCTCTTCCTTCGATACCAAAACCGACCAGAACAATATGAAAAGCGGTGCAAGTCTCGAAAGTGGGTACACAAGTGACAGGTCACCTTCTATATATATTTTTGACTGGGTGAAAAAATAGCAAAGATGCATCACGATGCTGAGGAGCATAAGTAACCAGATGAGTGGGGGTACCTGTCGCAAAATCTCTATTTCGCTCACATCATTTACAAGAAAATACACAAGAATTGGAGGAACGGTCAAAATAACTCCTCCAATCCAGTAGAGTAGGGTGAACGCATATTTGTGGTAACTGGTTTTATTGAAAAGACTCTTGAATGCATGAAGAACCGCTGACAAAATCACCAGAAATATTGCGAGAGATGTCATGTATATTTAAGAGTTTTTTTGAACTTACCACGAAACATATATTTTGTCTTACAGGTTTTTCCTTTACGAAATTTGACACTCGATGTGCATAATGCTCTAATATACTCACGATGGAAAATCATTATGGACATCTTTTGAGGATTACCTGGAAGTACGCGCATGGACACCGTTTAAAAATGGTCATCGCGTATGCGATGTTTGTGTGCTCGGATATTGCAAGAATGGCGGGGCCATACGTATTGGCTCTCATGCTCAATCAGATTCAGGTGGGAGGAGCGGATCTGTTGATGAAAATTACGTGGTTGCTTGTACTCTACGCATCATTGGATTTTTGGCTTTGGTTGTTTCACGGTCCGGCTCGTGTGATGGAGAGGACGATCGCCTTTCATATAGTGAAACATTTCAACGAACATATGTTTCATATGATCGCGAAGTTACCGTTGAAATGGCACAAGGATCATCATTCCGGAAATGTGATCAGTAGGGTTAACAAAGCATCAGGCGCGCTTAGGCAATTCGCAAATAACGGCTACGAGGTTATCCAAACCATTGTTGAATTTATTATTTCACTCGGTGCAATATTCTTTCTACTGCCAAAATTAGGTTTTTTGGCACTTATTGTTGGCATTTTTATAGTGCTTCTCATTTTAAAATTCGACAAATTTCTTGTTTCGAGTTTGAAAGAAATAAATGAAAGAACCCACGTGTTTGAATCCACATTTTATGATTATATTACGAATATCACTACGGTCATTACTCTGCGTCTTGAAAAGCTGGCGAAAAACGAAACAATACAAAAAATACAGTATATTTTCCCGATATGGAGGAGAAATGTGGTGGTCAACGAGGTGAAATGGTTTGCCATGAATATGGGGCTTTCATTGATGGGTTTTGTTATATTTTTCACCTATATATATGAAAAAATTTCTTTGGGCGAAACCATTATGATAGGAAGTTTCATGGCTCTCTACCAGTATACTGATAAATTTATGTCAACATTTTATCGCATTGGATGGCAATATGAACAGCTCGTGTGGTATAACGCCGATATAAAAACCG
>CAYHQD010000062.1:2185-7088 GCA_964358905.1 uncultured Candidatus Peribacteria bacterium | reverse complement strand
AGCGGGGGTCGTTGTGCAGGTAAGGTTCAGCATGCCATCATAGTTCAATCTAATCATTACGGTCCAATTGAAGATATCCACGGTATGTTTGGTCACATACTTACAGGTATGCTACGTGTTCGCAGTATGGAAGGGTCGGCGAACTTTGAGTATACAAACACCGCAACCCCATTTTATTTTTGCGCCTCAGAACAGATGGAAAGGAAAACATCAGGTATAAAACACGATACGGCTTCCCTCGGAGCTGAAGCCGATAGGAAGCTCGATAAGATTGCTTAGTGCTGATTTTACCGACTCTCGGCGATCATTCGGCACCGAGAGCAAGAAGAACCCGCCCCCGCCAGCGCCGAGCAATTTACCACCATGCGCGCCAGCGGCAAGTGCTTTTTCGTAATATGTATCAAGCTCAAAATTCGAAATACCGCTTACAAGACTTTTTTTCTCAATCCATCCCCGGTGAAGCAGTTCACCTATTCGCTTTGGGTTCACACCTTCTTCCAGAATCTTTTCCATTTGTGCCGTCATCTCTTTCATTTGTAACAATGATCTGGTTTTGTCTTCTTGATTAGTGACGTCTTTTTGTTCTCCGAGTATTTTTGTTGAATCGCGCGTTATTCCGGTATAGAACAGCATGAGTGAGTCGAATAATTCTTTAATCGACTCTTTGCCGCACAAGACCGGATTCACGGTCACGGAATCATCCGGATGGAAAATAATCGAATTCAAGCCGCCATATGCGGAAGCGTAGTGATCTTGTTTGCCGATTGGCCTTTGAAGAAGTTGCATTTCAATATGTACCGCTTCCTGAGCCAACCGCTCCTTTGTCACGTATTCGTTTTTGTATGCATGGAGCGCGTGCAACAGACCGACTGTAAACGCACTCGATGAGCCGAGCCCAGTCTTGGCCGGTATATCCGACGTGGTGGTAATTTCGATTGGTTCGTCAATATCAAGAAATTGAAGTGTTGTGCGCACGATCGGATGTTCAATATCTTCAACCTTTTCCACGTTTTCAGTCTTTGAGTAACCGACCCGAATTTTATGTTCATGCAGTTTGTTTTGTCTTTTGACGGTGATATAAATATATTTGTCGATTGCCGTGCTTACAACTTTTCCTCCATGTTGCGTATAAAAAACCGGCAGGTCGGTTCCTCCACCTACAAAGCTGATTCGGAAAGGTGTTTGCGATATTATCATTTAGAATTCTTTACAATATATTTGACAGCTTCAAGCAAATCAGGGAAGTCGGCATCTTCGGCTCCGACCAAATAAGTTTTTAACCGCACCGAATCACCGGCGATTCTATCACGCGGATCATCACCGATAAAGCACATTTCTCGTAAATTGATGTGATGTTCATGTACGGCGGAGAAAAACATACCTGGGTTTGGTTTGCGACAGAGGCAGTTCTCATCCCAATCATGTGGACAATAGTAAATAGCGTTGATTTCTCCTCCATTTTTCTCAATTTCCGCACACATGCGCGCATGAATGTTCGCAAGATCTTCGTGAGTCATATAATGCCGATTGATACCCGCTTGATTTGAGACAATGATGACGGTATATCCATGGTCTTTAAGTATTTTTAGGGCTTGTAATACTCCTGGTAGGAATTCAAATTGCTCCCATGCAGTTATGTACTCGGCTTTCGGTGCCTTTTTATTTATCACGCCGTCACGATCTATGAAGATCGCTTTTTTGGGAGTAAAAAATGCGCGAGCTGTTTCCAATTTTCCCAAATCACCACAGCTGAAATATCTATGATGAGTCAGGTATCCGGCGAGTTCCCCCTGTGTGACGAGCATGGGGAAAATATTTGCTTCGAATGACACGTTGCCTTCGGGAATTTCATCTATCAGACTTCTATCCATGATGAAAAAACCTATATCTACGCCATTTAGTCCCGATTGAGTGCGACTTTTATCATACAATTCAATCACGCCATCTTCATTGAGGTGCAGATTATTTTTCGTAATATTATCACGGTTCGAATACACGGTCATCGTGGCGCGTTTCCCGCTTTTGTCATGAAAGGTAACTAATTTGTCGAGTTCAATTGGCCAGTAGTTGTCGCAGTACATGAGGAGAAAGTGCTCGTCCATCATGCGTTTTGCTTCCTGCAAACGTTTACCCGTCTCCCATTCAACTTCTCCCTGCGAAAATTGTATTTTCAGCCCAAATGGTTTTTCTCTTTCACAGTACTCTTTTATTACTTCCCCTTTGTAACCGAGTAGGATCAGTACATTTTCAATTCCTTCCTCTTTAAGCAATTTGAGCAAATAATACAAAAATGGCTTTCCATTTACGTCCACCATGGGTTTCGGTCTATCCAAAGTTAAAGGCATCAGACGTGTACCTTTTCCACCGGCGAAAATGACTGCCTGTTTTATTTCCATGAGTTTTAGTAAAGCCCTTGCTTCACATAATCACGCCAATAGTTCAATATATCTTCCAGCATATCGTCAAATTCAATCTGCGGTTTCCAACCGGTAAGATTTGCGAACTTGCTACAGTCGCCAATGAGGCGTGGTACCGCCGTAGGACGTACAAATTTATCGGCTACTTTGGTAGTAATACCATTTACAGTGGACATTTTTGCAAGTTTTTCCGCTACTTCCTGGAACGTGTATATGGAGTTTGCTCTCTCTGAACCGATAAGATAAAGTTCGCCTGGTACACATTTCTCCATTGCTAATTTATACGCAGTCACTAGATCACGAATATGTGTGAAATTACGCTTATCTGAAGTATGCCCGGTTTCGATCACGGGTTCCTGAAGCCCTGCTTCAATACGTGCAACTGAGTACGCATACCATGCAATGCCAAATACATGATGACGACGAGGGCCCTCGTGATTGAACGCGCGCGATCGAATCACTTTCGTGCCGTACGATTTGAAATAAACCCATCCGATGAGATCCTGTGCTACTTTGGTTACCGCGTAGGGATTTACGGGACGTAAAATACTCTCGGGTGTAATGGGAATCTCATGTTCGTAAATTTCTCCATACTCCTCTCCCGATCCTGGTAAAAGTATGCGTGTATTATCCAGCTTGAGTTGTCTCATGGCTTCCATCATATTTACCGTTCCCATGTAGTTCACATCCATATAATGACATGGATGATCCCATGAAGGACTTACAAAACTTTCCGCCGCAAGGTGATAGATTTCATCGGGACGAATTTCGGATAATGCTTTATGACATCCGATTGCATCAGTCACGTCTACGTCATACCATTTCACTTTATTCTCTATGTGTCGCACATTTCTCATGCTAGAAAGATGCCACCTTTTAAAACCATAAAGTTCTATGTTCGGATCTTCGAGGAGCAGGTCGGCCAGGTGAGATCCGGCGAACCCAGTAATACCAGTGATAAGTACTTTCTTGGGCATGAATAAAATGTTATGTGGATTATCCGTGTTTCAGGTCCCATTTATAAGGGACGACGCTCTGGTCGAATGGGTCAAAGCGTAGTAGCTCTGCGGGATCATGAGTTTCGGTTGCACAGTTTGCGAGAACGACTAATTTATCTCCATATCCTTTGTAGCCATTGGCAATACCGGGTGGTATCTGCACAAGGACATAATTTTCCTCGCCCATGAAAATTTCCATCAATTCACCCTTGGTGGGCGATCCTTCACGTCCATCATAAAGTACCAGCTTCGCACTGCCGGAAATGACCGCATTATTAAGCGTCATTGTTTTGTGAATATGCCAAGCTTTTATCGCGCCAGGCCAACAAAGCGAGAAATAAATTTCTCCAAACTTGATGAAATGTTCATCAGTTGCCTTTAGCATCATTTTTATCCCTCCGCGCTCATCTTTGAGCTGTTTCAGGGGAATTACTTTTACTCCGTCTATCATAGAATATTTTTAAGAAAAAATGCTTTCGCAATCTAACTGTCGGTTTTGAAAAAGTCAAGGCATCGCTCAGCATCCCCTCAAAACGAACTTGCAATTAGGCTATAGGATAGGTAAAAGTCATATGTGTAGATTCGAAGAATACGCGATTCTGATAATTTGGTATGACATAATTATGACTGTTAAAAAGGAGGAAACAATAAGTAAGAATGAGGTTCTTGTAAGAATAGAGAAGGAACTGGTAAGCATGAACATTAAGGCTACAAAAAATAAATCATACGTGGGAGATGTGAGGTGTAGTTCTCAAGGTGGTAACGACAAGTCTTCTGTGGTACATGAAAAACCTCATTTATTGTGGAGGTTCGGGTATTTTATAAACAAAAAGTTCAATAGCCCAATGGTCGGAAAGGTATTAAAGATTCTAGCGAATTATTGTATAAAATTGATACCGCGAACCAAGCAATACTACGTGTTGCAGGATTTTTTAAGATACTATGACGAGCAGTTTTTGAATAATGCTTATAGAATTATTTTAGGTAGAGCTCCAGACCCGCAAGGCTTTAAGGAGTATTTGGCTGCGTTGAGATGTGGCATGTTGAGTAGATTAAGAATAATGGAAATATTGAGGTATTCGATTGAGGGAAAAAGAAGAAAGGTGAAAATAAAAGGCCTATTGAGAAGGCGAGTAATGAATGTTGTATATAAGTTACCAATTATAGGGTACGTGCTACAAATTTCGTTTGCAATAATCAAATTCCCCATAATTCTAAAGAATGCGGAGAAATATGAGGCATTTATAGGAGCTAAGTTGACTGAGTATCAGCTTGATTTCAAAGAATTATCTTCGAGTTTTGATATGAGTACTATTGAAACGCTCGATAGTTTTGCAAAACAGGAAAAACTCGTTGAGAACTTGAGTGATGAATTGGCAACGAAAGCGTCAGTGGAAGATGTGGAGAAAGTGAAGGAGAATTTGAGTGATGAGTTGGCAACGAAAGCGTCAGTGGAAGATGTGGAGAAAGTGAAGGAGAACTTGAGTG
>CAYHQD010000062.1:0-2085 GCA_964358905.1 uncultured Candidatus Peribacteria bacterium | reverse complement strand
TTGGCAACGAAGGTTGATGATGTAGTAATTGAAAAATTGCAAAAAATGATTGTTGAATCAATTAAACAGGTGAAGGAATACGGTTTGGGTATGTTGGATAACGAACGTAGACTTATAATGTTGTTCGACAAGTTGCGCGAGCAATCCTCGGATGGGGTTGCTGAGAGGCGAGTTGGGGATCTGCTGAGGGAAGAGAGTCATCTCTTAGATACTTTTTATTTGGCTTTTGAAAATCGTTTCAGAGGAAGCAGAGAACAAATAAGGGAGCGTGCAAAGGTATATTTGCCGCTCATGTTTGAAGGAGGTGCGGGTACAGAGGTTGCCCCGATTGTAGATCTCGGATGCGGTCGAGGGGAATGGTTGGAGTTACTGAAGGAGAATGGACTTCTGGGGCGTGGAATTGATTTGAATCGTGCGATGTTGAATGAGTGTAAGGAAAGGGGACTCGATGTCGTGGAATCTGATGCGATAGAATACTTTCATTCACTGAAAGATGAATCCATCGGTGCAATCACTGGGATGCATATTGTGGAGCATTTGCCGTTTGATAACGTGATTCAGCTTTTTGATGAAGCACGTAGAATTCTCAGATCGGGTGGAGTATTGATTTTGGAGACCCCAAATCCCGAGAATCTCATGGTCGGGGCATGTAATTTCTATATTGATCCTACTCATATACGTCCTATACCACCGCTCACAATCCAGTTTATTGCCGAGGCACGTGGGTTTGGCAAGGTATCCATCATGCGTTTGACTGAAGGTAGAATTGGTGAAGCGCCGCCTGGAACGGATCCCTTGGTACAGCAGGTTTTTTATACAGCTCCAGATTATGCACTGGTCGCATATAAAGATTAGATAAACTACGAATATGAACAAAAAACCAATACTATATTTTCTGGATTTCATATGTGATTGTAGTACTAACACTGGAGTACAACGTGTCAGTCGTAGTTTGGCAAAGGCACTTATGGAAATGGGACATGATTTACTTTTTGTGAGATGGAATGAAAAAGAGAAATCTCTGAGGATTGCATCCCAGGAAGAAGTGAGGGTACTTGAACGCTGGAACGGGCCCAAGGTATCTAAATGGTCCGGCCTGGCAAAACATCCACTGAAAGCAAATGTAGCGAAGTTGTTGCATATGTCTTCATTTTTGGAGGAGGTGCGTGGAGGGTGGCTACTTGTTCCGGAGGTTACACATATTACGAATTTGTCTTATGCACCTACGGATGAGATGATAAATTATGCAAAGCAGATGTCGATGAAAACGGCGTTTGTATTTTATGATGCTATTCCATTTAAGCTTGATGAGTATTCTGAAATGAAGGAAAAGCATGTGAAGTATATGCAGGATATTGCCCTTGCAGATTTGATTTTACCTATTTCTAAATTTTCGGGAGATGATCTGAGGAAATACTATTGTGAACATTTGTTTTTTGACGAAAATACGTTGCCATCGATCGTGCCTATTTCGCTTGCTGGTGAATTATCAAGCATAAAAAGGGTATTAAATTACGAAGAGCCAAGTGAGAAAGAACGTATTATTTTAAGCGTTGGAACGATTGAATCCCGTAAAAATCAAACGACCTTATTGGATGCTTTTAACCAATTGTGTTTGAAGGATCCTACATTGAACCTGGATTTGGTATTCGTTGGTAACCTCCATCCATTGATAGCTCCAAGTTTGAATAGGGCAATGAAATTAAACTCCAGAATAAAATATTTGAAATACGTTGCAGATGAAGAGCTTGATACTTTATATAAAAAAGCACTTTTCACCGTTTTTCCCTCGGTAGAAGAGGGTTTTGGATTGCCAATCATTGAAAGTCTTTGGCATGGTAAGCCGGCTATTTGCGCCAATTTTGGAGCAATGGCGGAAATTGCGGATGAGGGTGGATGTTTGGCTGTTGATGTGAGAAAAAAGAAGGAGTTGGCTGATGCGATTGAGAAACTAGTCAGTAACGCTGAATTATGTTTAGAATTGGGTAAGCAAACAACGACAAGAAGAATAAAAATGTGGGGAGATTATGCCACGGAAATTGTTGAAAGTTTGAAACTTCATGATGACCCGATTAGTAAACTGAA
>CAYHQD010000061.1:0-7098 GCA_964358905.1 uncultured Candidatus Peribacteria bacterium | reverse complement strand
ATTGACGGATTAACGTTGCAGCGACTTGAGGGTGCATATCGCACTCGTATAAATCTTTTAACCCTCGATCTTCCACGTGAGATGGGATACGACTATCAAGTCTTGGATGTGCAACGAATTATCGACATTGCAGAAAAGAAAGGGGTGGTCGACAGGCTATGTGCTGCGGCCGGTGCCGTAACAACTGGAGAGCTTGTTGAAAAGCTCATCCATCTTCCTAAGACTGGACCAGTAGGGTTGAGGCTTGGTGGCATTGCGCATAAGGCGGGCATCACCTACGAGGAAATGACGGATCAAAAAATGTTTATCCGATCATTGCTCAGGGCAATGGATAGTGCGGAGGCGGTTGAGAAACTGAAAGAGGCACTTACAAAATTTGGCTTTTAACCGTTGGGATACTGATATAGCCTTGGTAATCTGCGACCGCAGTTCTAACGTCGTCCACGACGCGGAGCCATAGAAATACGATTAGTAGAAATACTGGTCGCTTTTTTAAATCGTTACTTGCGAGTATCATATCGGTAAGTAATTCGTTGTTATGAAATACATTTCTTGGTCGATTTTAGGGTTGGTGTTGAGTGTATTTATTGTACAACCCATATACGGACAAACACTTGGGGACCGTTTAAGCGGACGGATTCTTCTACAAGTCGAACAACACGGTGAAGCGTGGTACATCAATCCGACGAATCTAAAACGCTATTACATGGGCACAGCGTCGGACGCATATAATTTAATGCGAAGTTTTGGATTGGGAATCACAGATAAAGATTTGGCAACCATTCCAACGTCGACGGATACGAGTCGGAATTCTTCGATTGCATCGCGTTTAAGCGGACGGATTCTTCTACAAGTCGAACAACACGGTGAAGCGTGGTACATCAATCCGACGAATCTAAAACGCTATTACATGGGCACAGCGTCGGACGCATATAATTTAATGCGAAGTTTTGGATTGGGAATCACAGATAAAGATTTGGCAACCATAACAAGATTGTCATTGCACGACTCTACCACGGGTCAAAGTACAACATTTATGACTGCTTATCGCGTGGACGTAATCACTTACGCAGGAGGTATTTCGCAAACAGGCGACGGAGGATATTTATTGAATGGTCAAACCGATGATTTAGATCCGTTTTTCCCACCGGAAGGATTTCTTACAAAAACAAATACGGATGGTGATATTATCTGGTCAAAGCTTTTCCAGTCATTTGAATACACAACTGATCCAATGGCCACTCCTTATGGCGATGAAGATGGACAAGAAATTATTGAAACATCAGATGGGGGGATTGTGGCGGTTGGAAATATCATAGGATTTACGGATGATGCGTACGTTGAGAAGAAAGAAAATTGGGACGATGTCTTCATTACGAAACTTGATTTGAATGGAAAACATCTCTGGACAAAGATGATTGGAGATTATGGAACAGACGTTGTGAATCAAGTCATTGAGCTCAGTGACGAAGGTATTTTGGTTTCACTCATGGTTGATGAACTTTGTCATTGTGCCGAGCCTGTAGATTCGAATAAACATTTCGTGTTAGTTAAATATAATTCCAAAGGAGTTCGTCAGTGGGTTAGAAAAACTAGTTTCATAAAGAGTGCACTTTACACAGATCCGTTCATTATTCGTGAAACGCACGATGGGTTTATTATGATTGGGCAGGCTGAAACGCCGGATGATTCCGGATATATGCACGCGACGATTTCAACTCTCACGAAAACTGATAAAAAATTGAATGTGCTATGGTCGAAAAGTTTGGAAGCGATTTCCCAATCGTATGCAAACGTTACAGTGGATGACGATGGAACCTACACACTCGGCTCTACTGATGTGCACATTTCCGCAGGTGATTTTCAGGATGTTGAAACCACGTCGGATGGCGGATATATTACATTTGGATTTTTCTCTTCACTCATAACGAAAGGAAGTTATTCCACCTATCTTCCATCGACAAAGATTACGCTTGCGGCGGCAAAATTTGAGAGCTCTGGTAAGTTGCTCTGGGTTAAGAGTATAGAAAGTGGAATGGAAAAAAAGGAGAATAAGCTCTTTGGCACAAAAACTGATGATGGAAATTATGTGATCATGCTTAATAGCTATCTTGATGGTGACAAATTGGATGAATATTTAAGCGATCCTACCAAGTATCTTTCCGTATATTTGACGTCTGGAGTATTCCTTTTAAAGGTCGATGAAGATTTCAATCTGTATTGGGCAAAAACAATCGCGTCAGAAGATTATATTGTTCCACTCGATTTGCAACCGACCGCGGACAACGCTGTTGTGATCGGTGGGTATTATATGTCTCCAGATATCGCAACGGTACGGTTTGGGGAGAATGTGTATTATCAGGACGCCCTTTTAATCAAATTGGACGCGAATGGAAATGCCTCTGGTGGAAGCAGATGGATTTCCGACTACACAACGTTTACAGCAACCGATGTAAGTGCGTATGTTATTACGGCAGATTTAGTGGTATCGATGGATGATTTCGTCTTTCAGGTTGACAAGACGCCGACGCCGGCCTTGACATCGCATGTGATAACAGTTGGAGATTTGATTACTTCAGCCACCTTGTCGGTCATCGCTGAGACTGGCACACCTTTGGTAGCTATTCCGACAACATACGGAACTGAGACAAAAACATCGTCGCAAATGACGTACGATGATGTTGTCGCAATCGAACCAACAAATACAAAAAGTCAAGCAGTTCACAGTGATCTCATTCCAATTCTAAAGGATGTGTTCGCGAACGAAGTGAAGTTGCGTGACAATATGGGAGGATATTCGCTCGATTATACGTTCAGCCGTTTGGTAACACAGGCGGACGTTAATGCTATACAAGAATCTCTTGAGGCAATCGGATACACGACCTATGATTCGGGAAATGGGATGCTCACGATGATGAAGATTGGTTACACACTTAGTATGACGTTTTCCGTTTACAATCACAACAAAGGTACTTTGGGCGTAACTTACTAAAAATCAAATCTGACACTGTGATGCTTGGCAGGACGAGATGTTCATCAAACAACATGACTGCGGTTCTGACATCGTTCACGGTGCGGAGCCAGCAAAAAATCATCATGTTTATGATGTTTTTTTGTTATACCCACACAGGACATCAGAACTGTTATAATATTCTTGTATGAATCAATGGAACAAAATATACAAAACTGAGGGTGAACAATATCAGTACTACAACATTTTTGACCCACACCAAGACATAGTGAGAGTGTCTGAGGTTTTTAAAGAATATAAAGTAAAAAAAGTTCTTGATCTTGGGTGTGGTGCTGGAAGGAATTTAGTATTTTTGGCAAAGAGAAAATTTGAAATGGCGGGCTTAGATCTGGCTCCAGAGAGCCTAAAACTCATAAAGAAGAATTTAAAGAAGGATAACATCAAAGCTGATTTAAAGGTCGGAAGTTTTTTTGATAGGCTTTCCTATAAAGATGAATTCTTCGACGCACTCATCAGCGTTCAAGCGTTGCAGCACGGAACGGAAAAACAGATTCGAAGGGCGATTCATGAGATACGACGTGTTTTAAAACCTGGTGGTATTATGTTCATCACCCTATGTGGACGAATCTCAAAAGGAAAAGTGAGATTATTTTTGGTGAAAACTGCCAAGAAAATTGCTCCACACACATACAAACCGACTCAAGGAAATGAAAAAGGGCTGACTCACTTTATTTACAACAAGAATCTGATTCGAAAACATTTTGATGGATTTAGGATATTGAAATTATGGAAGGATGATAAGGACTATTATTGCTTTTTTGCTCAAAAGAAATAATCCCGGTCGGTTAGTCGCCGTTGCGGTGACATGGACGAATTCGATACTCTCTACCGGCTTTATCAGAAGATAACTTTGCAAGAATCTCGTTTGTAGACGTTGGGCGCTTCATTTTGAACCAAACAATCAATAAACGTCGTCCACGACGCGGAGCCAAGTTGAACCGACGTGTGCAAATGCGTCGGTTTTACTTTTTTGTTCATCGCGTTTTTCGTCGGTTCAACCTGATGTTTTCCTCGACGGGTGCAGGATAACTATTGATGGTCGGAACGAACCACGGATGCGGTTGAACTGTCAGTTTTCCGTCCAAAACCGTCGGGTTCGAACCTAATGTCATCATGATCTCACGTTTCTTGTGAACGTCACCGTTGAGGAAGGCCGAATGTGCGTAGGTAGCGAACTTTGAGGCGGTCGATTTGATCTTGGATGCTCTGCACCTGTCGATCCTCGCTTTCGAAGGATTTGCGGGCGTAGAGAAAGTATTTGATTATGGGCATACGCACGATGTCAGATTCGCTTTATCGATTGACCGTTCTTATTTCTCGAACAGCCGCATGTACTCCGAAAACACGAACAGGCGATTTCGTTTGAAGCCCGTCGTTTCTTTCAGGATGCCTTTCTCCTCGAAAACTTTGAGTAACGTAATAGCCGACTGCGGAGTGATGTCGAGCCATCTGGCGACCTGCGGGCTGTTCACGATCGGCTGGGAGTAGAGTTTGCTAAGAAACTCGCGGCCGATCGGTGCGCGGCGACCCATCGTCATGATCCTCTGTTCAACTTTTTCGCGTAGGTCGATGATCTCGCGGAATGTCTCCGTGCCCTGCTTGGCCGTTTCCGCCACGCCGACCAAGAAGAACCGCAGCCAGTGCTCGATGTCGTTGGAGGCTCTCACCATCGTCAGGGCATCGTAGTATTTCCCCTTATTGCGCTCGAAGAAATCCGACAGATAGAGCGTTGGCTTGCTCAACATGCCTTTGTCCACGAGGTAGAGGGTGATAAGCAAACGACCAATGCGTCCGTTTCCATCAAGGAACGGGTGGATCGTTTCATACTGGTAATGGCTGATGGCGATGCGGATAAGATGTGGCACTTCGATCTTTTTGTTGTGCCAGAATTTTTCAAGATCACCGAGCAGCTCAGACACTTCCGTTGGTGACGGCGGGATGAAAACCGCATCTTTGAGTGTTGCCCCACCGATCCAGTTTTGGCTTGTCCGTATCTCGCCTGGCATTTTGTGTTTGCCGCGCACGCCAGAGAGCAGGATTCTGTGCGTGTCCTTGAGTAGACGAACGGACAGAGGGATTTTCGCAAGTTCAGCAATCGCAAAGTTCATCGCCTTGGTGTAGTTCTGAACTTCCGACCAGTCGTCCTTACGCTCTGGATCAACCTCATCCTCAGGGAGCAACGCCTCGTTCATTCCCGTCCGCGTCCCCTCGATGCGGCTAGAGGTCGTTGCTTCCTTGAAGACGTGCATGCGGATGAAGAAATCAACGTCTGGAATAAAATGTGAAAAGGCGTTCAGTTCGGCCAGATGTCGCGTCGCGTTTTCCAGTAATACGTCGATCCTCGGATCAGCCCATGCGAATGGGTGGTTTACTGGTGTCGGGCTGAAGCTCTTATATTGATTCTGCTGCTTATACACGCCCGCTTTGAAGGCTGGATTTACCATAGTGTTTTGATCTTTTCACACAGATTACTTTACGAAAAGTTTATGCTATAACTTTGAACATGTCAAATTGTATGAAAAGTTGCTTTACCTCAGATAACCTCAACCATTCCTTTCTAGCGTTGCTTGCGATAGTGGAGGTTGAGACAAAGGCGGCATCCGATCGATTGGGATATGGGGTGTTTGAACAAGACGCCAACTCTATGCTCGCAGGGCTGGCATTTGAACCAGAACCTGATGCCGTTGAACTTCGTCTCGGCGGGGATCAGCTCGACATCGATGCCCATGACCTTGAGCTGTGAGGGCATCATTATCTCTTTGAACTTCTCGCGGCATTGCTTGAGGTGGTCGTCGATTTTGATTTTTGGACATGTCTCAATGGTCAGTGGAGTTCCTAAATCAAGTGGGGTCAACGGTTTCATAGACCTTCTTTTCGTTACCTGCCGATTGGTCGTGGGATGTGGCACGTGTGAACGCCTGGAGCTGCTCAAGCGTCACAAGGTTCTCGTCACTCATACAAATGGTCATAGACCCATCAGTATGACGTACCTGTGGACTTTTTCCCTGATGCTCTATTTGGGGATCATTCTGCATTGGACAAGACTAGCTCGTTTATTTGCGCGGTTCGTGTACTTAGTCTCCACAAAGACATTGGACAAGATTCACGCTTGACACACCGGCCACTGCGGGGTAGACTCTCCGAGTTGCAACTAAAATACTCAATGATCCTATGTTTCATAAAGATAAGAGACCCAGTGGAGGGCGCGGTGGGAATCGTTTTGGCGCGCAAGAACCTTGGAAGCGCGAAGGCGGCGGCTCAGCGCGACCCACGATGCACGACGCCACATGCAGCAATTGCAATCGCAGCTGCCAGGTGCCGTTTCGTCCCAATGGCAAGAAACCGATTTTTTGCTCGGATTGTTTTAGAAAGAACGACGGAGAGAGCCCAGTGCATTTCGACGGGGGTCGAGATTTCAGCAAACCGTCTTTCGGTGGCAAGCAATCTTTTGGCGACAAGCCGATGTTCCCTGCGGTGTGCGACACGTGCAACAAAGGATGCCAGGTACCGTTTCGCCCAACAGGTGAAAAGCCGGTGTACTGCAGAGATTGTTTCGGCGTGAAGCCCAAGATGGCGCATGCGGAAAAATCACAGGACGCGACTGCTTCGCGGCTTGCGTCGCTGGAGAGAAAGATCGATGAGATTTTGGAACTGCTCAACGGAGCGATTATCCAAGAAGAGGAAGCCACCGAGGATCAAGAGGAATTCGTGCAGCCAGTGCCAGAGGCTTTGGTGAAAAAGACAAAGGCGCCGAAAAAGGAATCCAAAAAGAAAAAGACAGCGAAGGCAAAATAATGTGCGAGAAAGAAAAAAAGAGCCTCGCGAGGCTCTTTTTACGAACCCAGACTTCTATGAAATTCTCCACTGCCGCACGTGCCATTGTGTGCGTGCTCGTCCTGCACGCGATCTTCATTCTGACTCACGCCTATTTTCTGTTTCCCTGGCTAGATATTCTCATGCATGCGCTTGGAGGATTTGTGATGGCGCTTTTGGGTCTAGCGATTCATCACCGTGTGATGAGCGCCTCCCATCTCAAAGAGATTCCCGTCTGGTACCAATGGCTCTTC
>CAYHQD010000060.1:0-7314 GCA_964358905.1 uncultured Candidatus Peribacteria bacterium | reverse complement strand
GGATTTATGAATTATTTAAGAGCGCATTATATGCTTTTCGCCACATATGTCAAGTGAAGTTCCACGACCCGCTTGACGGCGCGCATATATTATGATATGATACGCTGATTCGTATCATTCATTAACAAATATACATATGGGAAACATGGAAGCCCCACACAATGACCCTCCGGAGGTAAAAAAAGTACCTGTGTCGTTACCTGAAAACGAAGCGAAAAAGTTGGAAGGTGCAAAGAATCAGGCTACCGGCAAACCGGAGTTAAGCGAAGGAGATAAAACATCACTGCGAGAGTGGAAAAATCCCAGCTCAAGAGAGGCGCTTGTTGCAGCCGGGGCCAAACTCAGACTGGCAAAGCCGGGGACTGACGATCGTATAACATATGAAGTCATAAAAGACACCATTAAGCGGCTTACTGGAGATAATTTTGATGCGCATATTGATGAGTACAACGCGAAAAAAAGCGCTGACGCAACTCTTACAAAGAATCTGCAAAAATAATCTCCGTATTTAAGAATGCCGTTCCCCCATCCTTGCGGCGGAATTTGCCTGAAGAAGACGGAGAAATTCGCTACGGGCAGCAGAAAGATTTTCGTCATGGCCTCCCCATATCGAAAGTGGGGGGCCTTGGAGCGCACGCGCATAAGAGAAAGTGAGTTGCCAAGGTACGCGGGCAACGCCCGCGCTGGCCAGTGATCCTTCTCCAAAAACCGCTTCTGCCGCCTTATTTATCTCATACAAATTCTCGGTTGCCTCGATGGAAGTCTGACCGCCGGAGAGGAAGACAACACCGGGAACCTCGGCGGGAACGGTTTCTTTCAGACACTTCACCGTCATTTCGCCAACCGTTTTCGCGGGAGCGCGCGTCGGACAATTCTTCCCCGAAATCACCATACTCGATTTCAAAATCAGTCCTTTCAAATCCACCTTAAACGCCCCGAGAATCTGGAAGAGCACTTTCAGAGTCTTCACAGTCGCCTCGTAACTTTGTTCTATCGTGTGCGTGCCATCAAGCAATACCTCCGGTTCGACAATGGGCACAATCCCCGCTTCCTGACAGAGTGCGGCGTAAAGCGCCATACCGTGCGCGTTTGAATGCAAACATCCAATCGTAGGTAAATTCTCACCAATGGTGATCGTACTGCGCCACTTCGCAAACCTCGCACCCATCGCATAATACTCTTGCAAACGTCCCTTCAAACCATCCAGCCCCATCGTAAATTTCTCACCCGGAAAATTCGGCAAATCCTCAAGCCCCGCGTCCACCTTGATACCCGGAATCACACCAATGTCTTGCAAATGTTCCACGAAAGAAATGCCGACAGACATATTCTGACGAAGTGTTTCGTCGTACAAAATCACCCCCGAAAGATAATTTTCGATCCCTTCCATTCCGAGAAAAATCTCACGATACTGTCTGCGCGAATCGGGAGTGGATTCGGTCTTTATGGAAGCGAGACGCTTGCCTGCGGTGGAATTGCTTTCATCGGCCGCGAGAATACCTTTACCTGGAGCTACGATGGCCTTTGCGGTATCGTGAAGGGTTGTATTCATAATGACAAAATTAAATTTCAAAAAGATGCCACAGTATATCCATGCACCCTCTTAAATGTAAAATATAAAATTGCGTACTCAAAGGGTATTGATTTATGATACCGACTGGCATAGTATCCAAATCCCACGCGAAAAGTTTAGGAATTGTTTTGGATTTTTTTATGTTTTCTTAACTGTCGATATCATGACGGATCTCGCCCACATGCAGGTACCTCCACACAGTATAGACGCGGAGAAGGCACTCCTCGGATCGCTGATATTGGACAAGGACAGCATTATAAAAGTGGCTGATTTGGTGGATGCAACGGACTTCTACCACGATGGACACCGAGTGATTTATGAAGCGATTTATGAATTATTCACCAAGCGTACGCCCATCGACATGCTCACAGTGTCCGATAACCTCAAGTCCAAAGAACAACTGGAACTCATCGGCGGGAATGCGTATCTGGCGGAAGTGGTCGACAGTGTGGTGACCGCGGCGCACATCTACCAATATGGGCTGATCGTGAAACACAAGGCGACTCTTCGCAAATTGATTTCGAGCGGGGATTATATCAAGGGGCTTGGGTTCAACGAGACCGACGATATAGAGGAAATTCTCGAAGACGCGGAGAAGCGGCTTTTCAATGTGTCACAGACATTCGTGCGGGATAAATTCATCCATATAAAAGACGTACTTACCAAGACATACGAAAAAATAACCGACTTGCATGACCCCGAAGCTAAGGAGAAATATCGTGGCATACCGATGGGATTTGAAGGACTCGATCGTATGCTATCCGGGCTGCAAAATTCCGATCTCATAATAATAGCGGCGCGCCCCTCCATGGGTAAGACGGCACTCGCGCTGAATATCGCGCAAAACGTGGCACATCGAGGAAAAAGCGTTGGTATCATGTCGCTTGAAATGTCCAAAGAACAGCTTGTGGAACGTATGTTTTGCGCGCTCCTTCAAGTGGATTCATGGAAGATGCGCACTGGCCAGCTCACCGAAGATGATTTCGCGAGGATCGGTCCCGTCATGGACGAACTCAATCAGTACAAAATCTACATAGACGATTCCATCGGCAACAGCCTGCCGGAACTTCGTGCCAAGGCGCGCCGTCTCCAACTCGAACACGGGCTCGACCTACTGATCATCGACTATCTCCAGCTAATGACTTCTAGTAAGTCCGGGGCGAACTTCGCCAATCGTGTAAACGAAATTTCCGAGATTTCGCGCTCGCTGAAGGCGCTCGCGCGCGAGCTCCATGTGCCGATTATTGCGCTTTCCCAGCTCTCGCGCGCGGTGGAAGCCCGTCCGAATAAAATCCCGATTCTCTCCGACTTGCGCGAATCGGGCGCGATCGAGCAAGATGCGGATGTGGTCATGATGATGTACCGAGAAGATTACTACGAAGAAGATTCCGAACGCGTAGGTCTCACAGATATTTATATCCGCAAACACCGTAACGGAAAAACCGGCCGCGTCGAGCTCATGTTCAAGAAAGAACAGATGAAATTCTATGACATTGACCGTGTGCATGAGCTCGCAGACTAAAGCCCCGTTTCAAACACTGAGATCCTTGCAAAAAACTCCCCTTGCATTTATTTGACGTATTGGTAAAATGTGTTTCTTAAATAATCAATACTATGGAATTACCTCAACCGGAAACTAAAATCCCAGAAATAATTGCGTGTGAAACACGCGGTACGAAAGATCGTAGACTGGCGGAAAAAAATGGGAGTATTCGTAAGAGTCTTGTCATATTAGATGCGAACAACGATAAATTGGTATGCGACCTTGCCGAACATACGAGGGAAAAAGTTATATGTAGTATATCGGGGCTCCCCTGCCCTCGCGGTTCGGTCCTCGGAGATTTGAAACAATGGGAGGAGGTGCCTCTTGCAATCATGCTCTACATAGAGGAAGTATTAGGCTCAAAGGGTTCATGCAATGTTACTATTGAGGATAATACGGTGATTGCGAAACGCAACATTGCGTTTACAGAAGGAGAAAAAGAGGCGATAAGGGATACCCTACCAAAAGACTGGCGTGTAGAGTGGAAAGAAAGGGAATTTCAACTTATACCGCCCATGACGCGCGCGCAGTTCGGCTGGCCAAGACCACATAGAGAAAGAAGGAGACCGGATATATATGGTGATCAACGAGTCTCAAACTATGAGCTTCGAGCGGTTGCCGGTGCTCCATTTGAGCAAGAAGAAGAAGCATTATACGCTTAAAAAATCAGCTTGTCCGATTGAAAAATGTGGAGCGATAGGTTACAGTGTGCTGGCTTTTAATCGTTACCATGTTCTGGGTGGATCGTATCGTGGATGAAATTCTCAAGGCCTATCCGGATAAGGATGAGTTCATTGTGCGTGATGAAAAAACACTTTCGGGGCAGGTGCATGTGGGATCTCTGCGCGGGGTGGTGATACACGGAGTGGTGGCTGAGGCACTGGCGAAACGCGGAAAAAAAGTACGCTTCATATTTGAGTTCAATGATGCTGACCCTTTTGACGGACTACCCGCATATCTCGATAGAGAAACGTACCTGCCGCACATGGGCAAGCCGCTCAAAGACGTACCCGCACCCGAGGCACGTCGGTACAAAGGCAAGACGGCAAAAAATCTCGCTGAGTACTACGGATTTGAATTTCTTGAAGTGATACACGCTCTGGGATTTAAGCCCGAAATCACATGGGGGAGTGAACTTTATAAAAAAGGATTTTACGATGAATGGATAAAAATTGCGCTGGCACATCCACAGGAAATTCGCACAATTTACAAAGAAGTATCGGGATCGGATAAAGAAGAAGAATGGATGCCTCTTCAAATAGTCTGTGAGAAATGTGGAAAAGTTGGCTCTACCACGGTGGTGGAATTCGACGGCAAATTGGCCACGTACCGCTGTGAAAAAAATAAAGTGACATGGGCGGTGGGATGTGAACATGAAGGCAAGGTTGCACCATGGAAAGGACGAGGCAAACTCCCTTGGAAGATGGAATGGCCGGTGAAATGGGCGGCATACAAAGTGGATATAGAGGGATCCGGCAAAGATCATTGTAGCGCAGGAGGATCGCATGATGTGGCCGAACGGATTTGCGCGGAGATTCTCAAAGTCGCACCTCCTTTCAATATTCCCTATGAATTCTTCCTCCTCGGCGGCGCAAAAATGAGCTCTTCAAAAGGCAACGCATCTTCGGCAAAAGCCGTCTCCGACTTACTCCCTCCGGAACTCCTGAGATTCCTTATGATCATGAAGGAACCAAATCAACCGATTGAATTCTCTCCCGAAGGCGAGACAATTCCGCGACTCTACGACCGCCATGACGAAGCCGGCGAACATTACTTCCTTCCGGAACATAAAAAAACCTTCCCAGACCTCGACCGCCTTTTTTATTTCTCACAACTTAACCCAGAGAAAATCACCCCATGCTATTTCCCGCGATTTTCGAAACTCGCATTCCTGAGCCAGATTCCAAGTGTCGATATTGCTCAAGCGATCACGCACGACAAAGGAGCCACTCTAACCCCTACGGATAAAAGCGAACTCAAAGAGCGGTTGCACTATATCGAAAATTGGCTCGGTGCGCACGCACCCGATTCTTATAAATACACCGTCATGGAAAATGAAGTGCCCGCATCTTCGTACGAACTTTCCAGTGGACAAAAAATCTTCCTCACTTCCATCGCCACCGCACTGAAAGACAAAACACTCGACGGCCAAGCTATCCATGAAAAAATACATGAACTCGTCAAAGCATCGGGGCTCAAACCTGATGAAGCGTTTCCCGCCATATATCATGCGCTCCTCGGCAAGTCCTACGGGCCGAAGGTCGGATGGTTTATAGAAGCTCTCGACAGAAAATTTATCATAGAACGTTTCGAAGAGGTCGCCTCACTCGCAGAGCAAGTACACGAGGAAGTAACGCCATTTGTATCCGATCTGCTCGTCGTAGACGGTGAAGTGCGAAAACGATTTCCCGAATTGAAATCCGCATGGATTGAACTCTCTGACATACACGTAGGTGAACATCATCCCGAACTGACCAAATTGATCGATGAATTGGTGACTTCCACCGACTGGGAAGCGATAAAAAAGGATTCCAAAACGACCCCTGAAATTGCGAAACGATATGCGCGACTTATAGGCTTCAAACAACTTTACAAAGCGACGGGCGTAGATCCCACCAAGCGAAAACCCTCACCAGTCGCTCTCGTCGACAGGCTCGCAAACGGCAAGCCATTTCCGCGCATCAACGACCTCGTGGATCTCTACAATTATCTCGTCGTAAAACATCAATGTTCTATGGGCGCGTTTTCCACCACTCTCACTGCGGAAAATGGCACAGGTGAAAAATTAAACCTCCCCATCATACTCAGATTTTCCGAAAAAGGAGAGAAATTCCAAGGCATCATGGATAAAGAAAAACCGCTCGATGATGGAGAACTATGCTACTTCGACTCTTCCCGTCTCTGCATCGCTCGCGATTTCAACTATCTCGACTCCGAACTGACGAAAGTGAGCGCCGGCGCGAGTAGCGTTTTGCTGAACGTGGATGCCAACGAACACGTATCGCACGAAGAATTTGAACAAGTGGTAAACGATCTCATGAAACTTGCCGTCCATATCTGCGGCGGCACCCTCGGCAAAAAAGTTATTTATTATTCATAATTATTTATTTAATCTTCCGCACATGAAATTTTCCGCAGCCGTCTTAAGTCTCATATTTTTTCTCTCCTCCATCCCAACCCTCTTTGCCGCTTCCGGTAACGGCAATACGGTTGTCGACCCACTGACTGTCATCCCCGGACGCATGGATTATGTGTTTATGGCCGATGCTTCAAAGGAACCCATTCTTCAAATGCTTGTTGATTACAACATCGGAGACAACGGACTTTATCAACGACTCCTGAGAACCAAAATCATCGTTGCCGGATATGCCAAGGATGTGGATAACGATTTTTTATTTTCTTACTTTGCGGCCAAATTTACCAAAGCCGAATTCGAAGAATTTATCACTTATGAAGAAGGGATAAGCGAAGAGTGGACGGCGAAAAACGACCCATATCCGTACTACTGCAGCGAGTACGCCTGTTTCAGTTACCTCGGAGGATATTACTACGAAACGCCTGATGAAGAACGCATGCGCACCCTCCTCACCAATTATTATAAAAAATCCCTCGGTACACTGGCACAAAATCCCGAATTTCTGGAGGCGAAATCACACGCACTTTCTCAAGATGAAGTTTTCTTTTTTGCTACCAAAAAATTCTTTAACTCCATCCTGAAGAATAACTACTCTCCGATCGAAGATTCTCTGCAATTCGACACTTTTGGTGAGTTTCTCGACCCTCTTCAATACGTGAGTATAAGTATTGAGCTGAATGAGAGAAAAATTCAGATGCGCGCATTCGAACAGTTCAATGAGACCGCCCTAACGCAACTCGGCTTGGTGTTTGATGACTATGTGTTCAAACCGAAACTTTTCAAATTATTTAACCCTTCGGGATTGATGATGTTCACTGAAAATAAAAATCTCGCGGGACAAATCAAACTTCTGCAAGATCGTCTGCTGGCGAATTCCGAAGTTACTGCTGACACCGCGCCATTCCTCGATCTCGCAAATAAATTAAGCAACGGTTATGCATTTGGTATCTTCGATGATCCCGCGGGAAATGCTCTGCCTAAACTTCACTTCGTCGCGGAAGTAAAACAGAACGACCAAGCCACTATTCGCTCGCTTCTGAAAGACATTTTTGCACTCACAAA
>CAYHQD010000059.1:0-7477 GCA_964358905.1 uncultured Candidatus Peribacteria bacterium | reverse complement strand
CGCGCGCGCCCGCCTAAACGACAAACGCATCCTTGTCTCAACCATTACCGCGCAGGATTTCAAAGAGCTCTCACTCGATCCGAACGAACTTTCAGGAGTGATAGACTATCTCAATATGCTCCCTGAATCACGATTCTGCATACTTCTTTCCGAAGATCTCAAAGGCAACATACGAGGTTCTTGCCGCACACTACGGGATGATGTAGATTTGAGCCAGATCACGGGCATCTTCGGCGGAGGTGGACACAAAAAAGCGGCGGGCTTCACCATCCCCGGCAAACTCGAGGAAGAAGTCGTGAGAAAAATAAAAATTCACTAATTTATAAACCGAGCAAGGTATGAAAAAAGCACTTATCATTATCGGATATGACACATTTCGAGATGAAGAATATTTCATACCGAAAAAGATATTTGAAGATGCGGGATACAGCGTCACCACAGTATCCAAACAAAAAATTGCAAAAAGCAAAATCGAAGGGAAGCTGGTGACTGTAGATAAGCTTTTCGATGAGCTGGATACGGCTGATGAAGAAAAATCCGACTTCGTCGTATTCGTCGGTGGACCGGGAGCTCAAATTTACTTCCAGGACAAAAAAGCTCATCAACTCGCATGGGATTTTTACCATGCGGGCAAATTGGTAACCGCCATATGCATCGCCCCAGTCATACTCTCAAATGCAAGCCTGCTCGTCGGTAAACGCGCCACAGTCTGGCCCGGCGCAAAACAAGAACTCTGCAACGGACAATGTATCTACACACCCGATCACGTGGTGACGGACGGACGCATCATCACAGCGGATGGCCCGGAAGCGGCGGAAAAATTTGCCGAGACCATCGTAAAAAAACTCGCAGAAAAATAAATGAGAAAATACGACTGAAATCACTCGAATTTTTTCATCAAGCCCGTGATATCGTAATGAGCCACTTCTTCCACGGGTGACGTTTTCACACCGACTCTCGACGGTAATTTATCATAAAAATTCTCGCGAGATTCATCACGGTATAGGATACCGAGCACCATTTTCTCATATATATCATGAGCCGCTTTTTTCACCGCCCAAATATCCGTCACATCATAGTCTTTCATATCTTCGGTATAGACGACTTTCTCCCAAAACCATTCATTCGGCGTACTTTTATTATATGTGGGACACGCCTGCATCACCTCAATAAACGCAAAACCTTTGTGCTTGAGCGCCTGACGCAAAATACTCGTCATATGTTTCGCATCGCCCGAGAAAGTCCGCGCAACAAAAGTGGGATGCAAACTAAGCACAAACTCGGAAGGGTTCATCGGTTCAAGCAACACCCCATCGGGAGAACCGTTCATGGCACAACCTTTGCGGGTCGTGGATGAAGCCTGGCCGGTGGTGAGACCGTAGTTTTGGTTATTGTGCAAAATGAAGAGCATCGGGTAATCCGACCTGACGGCATGCACCAAATGGTTCACTCCTTCACTCATAATCGCCCCATCTCCTCCGAAAGCAATCGCCTTCACACGCCGATTCGCAAGAGCCGCCCCCGCCGCCACTGGAATCACTCTGCCGTGCAACCCGTGAAACGTATACGCATGAAATTTATCGGAGGCATTCCCATTACATCCAATATCAAAAAAAAGCACTATGTCTCTAACTCCAAAACCCTCAAGCGCAAGAGCACGCTTCAGTGAATTCTGAATGGCATAATTTCCACACCCTCCACACCACGTCATTTTCTCATCCGTTTCCAGAGCGAGATATTCTTTCTTACGCGCGATCAGATCGCGTAGATATTCCGATGTGTTATTACAGTCGCTCATGCACTAAAATTATTTGATATTACGTTCAACGAATTTTTTAACTTCTTCGACGAAGAACGGACGACCATCGTATTTGAGAAATCGCTTTTCAAATGCAAACAAGACACCGACTTCTTGCAATTTCGCCTTCAAAAGTTCTCCCAACTGCCCCAGGTAATTTCCTTCGATCAAGCATACATTTTTATTTTCTTTCAGAAATTTCACCAGGCGTTCCACCTTCACCGGATATACATATTCATAATGGAGATAATTTACTTTCACTCCCCCTTCCTCACATTCACGTATTACGTCACGCATCGCATTTTTCGTACTCCCCCATCCGATAAAAGAAATATCGGCATTTTTTTTCACACCAAACACTTCCGGCTCCGGCAATGCACTTTCGATTGTGTGAAGTTTTCTCATACGCTTCGCAT
Source organism: uncultured Candidatus Peribacteria bacterium (assembly GCA_964358905.1). Taxonomy (GTDB): domain Bacteria; phylum Patescibacteriota; class Gracilibacteria; order UBA1369; family JABINC01; genus CAYHQD01. The sequence continues at coordinate 5,263 of CAYHQD010000059.1, read as the reverse complement.
ACATCGCCTTACATTCATCCGCCTCTTCGGTGAGCACCCCATCTTCACGATGTTCATCCCCGTTACCAAAATAAAACACGTCCGAACTGCATGGCATCCATCTCTTGGAAACTCCCGAATCGTTGATACGAAAACGATCAGCCGCGACAATATCTTTTAAACGTTCTTCGGACACAAGTCCTCGCTTGATCGGGATTTTTTTCTGAGAAAAAATAGGTACTGTCACCTGCATCTCCGCAATAACTTTCTCGGTAAGAACAACGACAAGCGTTTGATATTCTTCCGCCAAATTCATCGCATGTTGGATCAGTTCAAAACAGGAAAGCGGATCACTGCAAGCAACCACGATACGCGCATACTCTCCATGCCCGGCATAGACCGCAAGATTCAAGTCGGATTGTGCCGTCCACGTAGGAAGACCCGTTGCAGGACCGGGCCTCTGCGCCACCACAACCACGAGAGGAGTCTCTGTCATACCCGCAAGTGAAACTGTCTCCGTCATGAGATCAAACCCACCGCCAGAAGTCGCGGTAAGAGCTCGCGTACCCATGAACATGGAACCTATCGCCATTTGCGCGGCGGTAATTTCATCCTCAGCCTGCTTGACCACCATCTTTGTTTCGGATGAAAAATTCGCAAGATGCGTGAAAATGGAACTCGAAGGACTCATAGGATATACATAATACGCGCGAACCCCCGCATGAATCGCACCAAGCGCAAGAGATAAATTCCCATCCACCAATATCGTCTCAGGTTTTTTTGCAGGCACTTTGATAGAAAACTTCGGGAACTCCACCTTTTCATCCTTAAACTCACCCGCGTACCCAACTCTTACACACTGTAGATCAATTTCAAGTAACTTCGGCTTATTGACAAATTGCTCCTGCACGAAACTTTCAAGTACTTCCGGTTCAAATCCGAGTACGCGCCAGAGCATACCGAGGAGTACCATATTTACCATAAGTTCGTTTCCTCCGAACGAATATGCCACTTGTCGTGCGGGAAGATACACCAACTTCACTCCGCGCTCATGCGCTGATTGTTCCAGATCCTTGATCTGATCACGTTTTTCATATCCATGGATAAGCACACCTCCTTTGCGAATCACTTTCACATAAGCCTCAAGCCCCGCACGGTCAAGCGCCATCACCATATCAACAGTCGTGGAAAGCGCATACAACGGTTCATCGTCAAAATCGATTTGAAGATTGGAATGCCCACCTTTGATAAGAGAAGGATACTCACGATCCATCGTAAGATAAAATCCCATCTTCTTGAGCGTTTTCGCCAGAATCATACCTACGGACACCAATCCCATTCCACTCTCGCCCGCAATTTTGATTGTCGTACGTTTCATGAAAATTATGAAAGTTGCTCAACCGCCTCAATAAATTTTTCCGTCCATTTGGGAATCAGATTATCCACCTGAAGCAGGGGACTTCTGCTTATCCGGAGCGCGTAGTGAATCTTCCTCGCCCCGCACTTATTCATCACCCCCTCCATAATCGTAGAAGATTCTATATGATAATGACTGTCGTACTTCGGCTCTCCCAGTCCTATCACCGCATACGGTTTGCCTTCCAACTTCATTTCCGACAACTTCAGAAAAAAAGGGATCATGTGCTCCTGCAACTGCCCGTGCCCATATGTCGGCGACGCCAGAATAACGACACCCGCCACACCCATCTCCTCCCACAGCGAATCAAACGCAAATTTTTCCACCTTCATCATTTTTGCATCAATTTTTTTTTCCTTTAACAAATCCACCACTTCCTCTACTGTGAGCTCGGTATTACCACCGGTGGTGCCATAAATTATAAGGACTCGTGCCATAAACCTTCTCAAAGAATCGAACGCAAATATACCACAACCTTCAAAAAAAGAAATCAATTACCTGGTTATTTTCTTTGAAAAATATGATACCTTTGCTAGGCTTAAACTGGAAGTAACCTAAAAAATAACTCTTATGATAGAAAAATCAATAAAGAAGAATGAAAAAACATCGAAACGATTTTTGACCAAAGAAAAGATTATAAGCATTTTGAAAAAAGAAAATCCGTTTCTAAAAAAGAAATATCATGTAAGTAGACTCGGTATCTTCGGATCTTATGCGCGAGGCGATTACACCGAAAAAAGTGATGTGGATATATTAGTGGAATTCTCCAAACCGCTCGGCTTCGAATATTTTGATTTAAAGCAATATGTCGAGCAAAAACTGAAAAAAAATGTCGATCTCGTGAATATCAAAGCGCTTCATCGAGTAATTAAAGATACTGTGCTATCGGAATCTGAATTTATTAAATCATAGCAAATGCCAAGACGATCGACAGATTTGTATATATGTGACATTTATGAATCCATCAGAATCATAGTTGAGGATGCAGTCAATCTGAGTTTCAATGATTTTAAAAATATAAAGAACAAAAGGGACGCAATTTTTTTCAGACTCATGATTATAGGCGAAGCCGTAAACCATTTACCAAAGTTAAAATCTCAATTCGAGATTAACTTTCATGAAATTTTGAGGAAATATGAATATATGAAGTAGTATAAGTTTTTAGCTCCTTCATCCATCTTTTTCCCGCCACTCACACAAATCTTTCAAAGCGCACTCTCCGCACTTCGGCTTCCTCGCAATACACGTTTTTCTTCCGTGAAAAATAATTTGCAGATGAACGTTAATCCAGGAATATTTGGGCAATATTTTACGAAGGGCAAATTCGGTTTTTCCGGGAGTTTTCGTATAACAAAGCCCGAGGCGATTTGCAACTCGATGTACGTGGGTATCCACTGGCACTGCGGGCACTTTGAACCATTGCGTGAGAATAACAGACGCGGTCTTCCGACCGACACCGGGCAGTGTGATCAGTTCTTCCAACGTGGAGGGAATCTTCCCGTGAAATCGCTCGATAAGACCATACGACATACCCATGATATTGCGAGCTTTCGCATTAAAAAAACCACAACTTTTGATTATTTTTTTCAACTTTTCTTCACCAAGCGCACACATTTTCCCAGGCGTATTATATTTCGGAAATAAATTCGGAGTTATCATATTCACCCGTTCATCCATACACTGTGCCGATAAGATCACCGCCACCAAAAGCTCATACACGGTCGTATGTCGTAGAGATGCCACCGGGTGAGGAAACTGCTGATCCAGAATCACGAGGATTCTCAGTACATTTTTCTTTTCCATGCAATCGGCTTATATACCAATACCATAGTAGCAAATATATGATGGTGAGAAAAACAATATCAAAACCTTCATACATGACTTGTGCATAAGGAATACGTGAAAAAAGCAGGGTCAATACCGTCATGATTTTCAAGAAAAGCCATGTGAGACCGATAAAAGGCAAAGCCAGAATGTGCGAGAAGTAATCCAAAAGCACCGCGAGAGCGCCGGTCGCCATACTCAGAGGCACAAAAGGAGTGATGACAATATTGGCGAGCGGCGAGATAAGCGACATGCGTCCAAAATAAAAAAGAATAAGAGGAAGAGTTGTCACTTGTGCGGAACACGTCATCGCAAGTCCTTCTTTCACGGGGTTGAGCCACGCCGGGTTCAACCATGAACCCGGTCTCTTGCATTTCTTCTCAATCCATTTTTGAAAATAATCTTGAAAGAACTCGTTGAAAAATACAATGCCGCAAGTAGCGGAAAATGAGAGTTGAAATCCTACATCGTGAAGAAGTATTTGGGGATTCACCATATTCATAAGAAGCGCGGTGAGAACGAGGGTACTCAAAATGTACGTGGATCTTCCGAAGTAAAGTGCGAGAAGCCCGATGGTACCCATGACTGCCGCGCGCACCACGGCGGCGGACATCCCCACGAAAATCGTAAACAAAATCACAAATGCCGCCGCCGATACCAACCGCTTCTTGCGACCGAGCCCGGAAAAAATCACCCCTGCGAAGAGGATCACGAGGCTAATATTGTATCCGGAAATCGCAATGATATGCGTCAGTCCCGTGACGTTGAACGCCTCAAGCAAATATTCGGGGATCCCGCGCCTCGACCCGAGCAACAGCCCTGAAATAAAACTCGAAAATGGCTCCGCCCAAAGCGCATTGATTTTTTCCTGCACCACGCTTTTCACGCGGAAAATCATACGAAAAAACATATTCGAAGCTGGCGCGGACTCCATCAATTCCACACGCGGTTTTCCCATAACACCGTATACCCCGTATCGCCTCAAGTAATCTTTGTACGAGAAATCCTCCGTAACAGATGCCTCAATCAACACACCGGAAACACGAAGAATATCTCCGTACTCATACTGCGGGTATTTCGGGAGATCGAGTAAAATCTTCCCACGTAACGGCTCTTTTTCAGAGGTAAGGGGATTCGCGTCTTCGACGCGCGCGGTAAGCTTCTGCCCAGTCCGGCGAATATCAGGCTCACCGGATACCCGGACTACCCACTCGCGTAGCGTTTTCCCCGTATTTTCAACTTCACTCATTTCACCTTTTTGTACAAAATTTCTCACATGCCCCCCCCTTAACGCAAAAAACTCATACGTAGTTACATACAAAAATCCCATACATATAAAAATAATGAGCAACAGAATCGCCGCCTTTCCATACCGCATCATCCACATACAAAACGCAAAAACGGCAAACACGCCGACTCCATGCCACATATTTTCATACGCCACGACTCCCGCAAGAAACCCCAAACCTCCTATGATAACCACTTCGCTTCGCCCCACAAAAAGTCGAGTAAAGAAATAACAAAAATCCATTACCACACCGGATTAAAAAAAATCTAAAAAGAACATAAATTTTCCGTGCGTTCCCCTAGTCTTTTCACAACTTTCATGTAAAATGCAACGTGCATTTACCTCGCATTTCCTATGACATTCAAGGTCAAAAAAATACGCAACCAACGACTCATTGAGTTCAAAAGAACCGCAAAGAGCGTCATCAAAAATTATCTCAAAAACTCAAAAAAACACCTCAAATTCAGAAATTTCATGATCGGGGCAAGCTCCGTAATTATACTTCTATTTGTTTTCGTTGTATTTCAGACATTCATGTTTTTAAAAGAGCTCAGTGTGAAAGACGTGTTCTTCGCCTTGCTCAACCGACCGGTGACCACCGATGAATTCAATCACACAAACTTCCTCCTGCTCGGACGCGGTGGCGGAACGCATGACGGCGCAAACCTCACCGACACGATGATACTCGCATCCGTAAATCTGGACGATTATAGCATCGGTATCGTATCCATACCCAGAGACCTGTGGGTGGAAGT
>CAYHQD010000058.1:0-7575 GCA_964358905.1 uncultured Candidatus Peribacteria bacterium | reverse complement strand
GATCCACAGAAAAATACACGACAGAATATTTGATGGGATTGTTGGCGCGCGCCGAAGGCGCGCGCCACGATATCGAACGTAATTTGAATACAAAGCTCGTGCTCGAAAATCTGTTTCTTCACATGACATATTAACCCTTACTTCTTGTACATAGAACTAATTCTCATCGGTATTTCATCCTCTTCCTTCTGATCATCTTCAATTACCGCAGTAAGTTATTGCAAAAAAGCGAGCAGTTGACCGAGGAGCTTGAACGTGACGAGAAAAGACGCAAGGAAAAAGAGGAAGATGAGCTCTGGAAACGATCAATCAGTAAGCGCGATGAGGTGGTCATACATGGTCAAAAGCCGGAGCATGAAACTCAAGTACAGCTTCTTTTGCGCAGAGTTGACTACTATACCGAGCAGGAGCAATTTGATGACGCCAAAAAATACGTGGAAGAATTACTGCATCTCACTGAGAATAATCCACATGTATTGCACAAACTCGGCATTATTCACATTAAACAAAACCGATTCTCCGATGCCGAAACTCTATATCGAGACCTCACCAAGCTTAAACTTGATGCGATGCATTTCGTAAATCTTGGACAATGCTTACTGAGCCAAAGTAAACTAGATGAAGCTCTCGACGCCTACCTCTACGCGCTGGAAATGAACCGCGAATACGCGCATACCTTCATGCAGGCGGGATTTATCTATGAACAACTGGGCAAATTCACGGAAGCAAAAGAAATGTATTACGGTGCCCTCGAAATAGAACCGGATAACATCGACTTACACACACACTTGATTGAACTCGAAGAGGCGAGTGGGAATATAGTGGAAGCCGAATATTTAAAGAAAAACGCCGCTCCTACGAACTAAACCCATCCATCTCCGTCTTATCCTGCTTCGCCGGTGCGCTTTCCACCGGTTTTTCACCGCCTTTTATAATCACACGAGGGCGAGCTTGATAGCGACTCTTAAACGTTTCTTTCACCTCGTTGCCATCCGCCAAAGTTACCGTCCTGTACCACACCGCATCAAATCCGTTATGGGGCTGATCCTTCACTTCGTAGTAACCCGCCGCTTTTGATGAATTATAAATCACTTTATCCGAAGGAGCTCCAACTTGGTTTGAGTAATACGGACCATCCAGTACAATTTTGCGATTATCCGGAGTACCATAGAATTTGAAATACATATCGAGTCCATCGGTGTAAGCCTGGATAAGAAGATCGCCGCCTGTATCATTGCGAATTTTACAATCGGTCACTCCGGGATAGATAGTGCAATCCAGTCCGTGTCCGCCGGGCCGCGCATAATACTGCACCGCATAAGAATGTGCTTTCCTCTCAGGGATAGGTAACCCGCCAAAAAGTCCCGCACGAAAAAATGTGCTCGACACCTGGCATATTCCTCCTCCGAATTCAGGTATGGTTTGGTCGCCTTTTATGACCAATTCCTCCACATATCCGTTCGCCGCATCCACCGGGCCCAGGTTGTCGTTGAACGAAAATACTTCGCCCTTCGGAATAATCAGCCCGTTGTATTTGGCGATGCCCGTTTTGATATTCACGATACGTTTCGACGAAGATCCAGCAAAATTCGAATACCCCACGGAAAAAAGATCCGTCACGCCGCGCGCGCGCAAATCGTCGGGGACATTGACCTTGCCTTTTACCTCTTTCAGAGGTACGACAGCGAGCTTGGCGGCGGAGGAAACGTTGATACCGGAAGCGACCGAGGCTGCGACGTCCGCCTCGCTCTGATTGAGTACCGCTTTCATGTTATCTTTCAATTCTCCTCGGTCAATACGCACGCCGTTTTGCGCCGTACCTTCGAATATTATTTTCCCCGCGGCATCATAGGAAACGGTGACATCTTGGGATGGCGCTTCCAACTCGGGTGCAAGTATTTCATTTATATATGTTTCATATTTCTGCGCATTGAGATCTATAACCCAATCTTTTTTCAGCAATTCCATGGCGCGTGAATCTTCGGCGATCAAACTCACTGGAATACGCATATCGCCCAACTGCAGATATTGCGTCAAAGACGGCTTAAGCACCTCGAAACGCTCAGCCACATTAAACACATACTCTTTATCGTTGATGATAACAGTTGAGCCATCTACGATCTTCGGAGTAAGAATAATTTTTTTCTTGATTATCTCCTCCATGCGCGGCAATACCACTGCCATATCTTCCGCCGTCACCTTCGGAGGCGCCATGTGAAAATCCAAAGATACATCGTGTATAACCCCTTGCTCATTCATAGACGCCAGTTCATCCTGCAGTTTCTTAATATCAATGTGAATTCCCGCCGCGCTCGGCGTAATTTCAAAACCTTTTTTGCCTTCATAGGTCAATCGAGCGTCTGCGGCATATCGCTTCAATTGCGGCGCAATATCGAAAATGCGATCGGCGTGCAATGTATTCGCGGTAGAGTTTTCCTCTTTGAAATCTTTCAACGTCACGTCTACACTAAAATCCCCAAGCGTTACATAAAACGGTGTATCTTGCATATCCTGCGCTTCGGTATACGGCTTTAGGACGGCCCCCTCTTCTTGCGCATACACCATTTCCCGCATCCCAAAATTCAAAACCAACCACAAAACGCTCCCAACTGAAAGTAAGATCCGCCGCACTGGAGTTATGTTATAGTTCATTATCTTGTTTCTTCCTTCGCCTCTGATGGGATTTCGCTCATTTCATCGAGCCAGGAAAGTATGTCGCTCTCCTTCCTCTCCGGTTTCTTGCCGAAAACCTTGTCCGTAAAAAATGAGAGAAAGCCTTTTGATTTATTCGCAATCAAAGAAATCGCGTCTTCATTATCAGTGAGCAACCCCTTGCCCTTGGTGACCATCTTGCCACCTGTAGATTTGAGCTTGGTGCGAATATCGCTGCCTTTAGTCGGTGCAACGGTCAATCCGAGAACCGAACCGATGGCTCCTCCAATGAGAAGTCCGAAGATTACCTTGTCAAAGGTACTCTCCTTTTTTTGATGGGTGGGTGCGTCCATTTTTTTTGTGTTTAGGGTGTAAAAATATAGAGCGCCTAAGCCCAAAAGTACATAGAAAGAAGTACGGTACCAGTTTGTGCGTGACTTCTTTACCATGGGTAGGGGTTAAGCTGATGAATTATGCGCCACTAAGCCACGAAAAGTCAAAGAAAAACAAGTTTTCATTAGACTCCATGAAGGAAATACGGTAGTCTGCCGCGGAAGTTGACACTCATATGACAAACGATAACGGGTCCATAATCGGTTTCGACCAAGTTTCATTCGGATATAATGAAAATAAGTTATTGCTCGATGAAGTCTCTTTTTCCGTAAGACGCGGCTCAAAAATCACCATCATGGGCCAGAATGGCGCGGGGAAAAGTACGATCCTCAAATTGATGACCAAAACCTATAGGCCTCTTTTGGGTTCCATTAATGTGCTTCCCGGACTCACCATCGCAACAGCCCACCAAGTGATACCACGCGCGGATCGAGGGCTTACAGTCACCGACTATTTTCTCAAATACTACGGCGAACACACCTACGATATAAGTAAGCGAATAGATGAAGTTCTGGAAGTGGTGAATTTCAAGGCCCCACACGATCGCATCATCAAATCATTCTCCGGAGGTCAGCAGGCAAGACTCCTCCTCGCCTCCGCACTGATCGCAGATCCGGATCTCCTGCTTCTGGATGAACCGACTAATAATTTGGATAAGGATGGTATAGATCACCTCACGGGATTTCTGCTCTGCTACCCAAAGACGTGTATAGTCATTTCACATGATGCGGACTTTCTCAATGCGTTTACGGACGGAGTTTTATACCTGGATGCTCATACCCAAAAAGTGGAGAAATTCGATGGCAACTACTTCGATGTACAAGAAGAAATTGCGGCGCAAATCGAAAGGGAGAATATGAAAAACGCCCGACTCGGAAAAATAGCGATTGCGAAAAAAGAACAGGCAAATGTGTTCGCACATAAAGGAGGTAAACTCCGCTTGGTGGCCAAAAAAATGCGAGAGATGGCTGAGGAAATGGAAGAGGCTCAAGTGGATGTACGCAGAGAGGATAAAACGATTCGAGAATTCACCATTCCTTCACAGAAAGAATTGATAGGGGAGATCTTCAAAATCAATTCCTTCTCCATGATAAAGGATCACAAGGCGGTGACCAAAAAATGTTCCATTTCTCTCAACAAAAAGGGGCACCTTCAACTCATCGGGCCAAACGGAATTGGAAAAAGCACCCTTCTCGAATCACTCGCGAACGGCACGGCGGTAGGCGCGACCATCTCTCCGAATGTCGAAGTGGGGTATTATCGCCAGGACTTTTCGACACTCAATTTTGATGACACCGTATACAATTCGTTGCTTGCGGTTTCAAAGGATAAAAAAGAGCAAACTATCCGAGCAATCGCCGCAGGATTTCTTATCACCGGAGATCATATCCATTACAAAATCGGGGCACTATCCGAAGGCCAAAAAGGGCTTGTTGCGTTCGCGCGACTCGTACTGCAAGAGCCCGGACTTCTCATACTTGACGAGCCGACAAATCATATCAATTTTCGTCATATTCCCGTCATCGCAAAGGCGTTGCACGACTATGAAGGTGCTATGATCATTGTCTCACACGTCCCTGAATTCATATCGCAAATTCGCATCGATCAGGTGTTGGATTTGGAGAGATAAATAGCTATGCTAGAAAATCTAGCGATTAATGCGGATTGGTCGGGGGGAAGGGAGAAACGCTCCACTTCGTTACGCGTACTCATCCCAGCTTTTGATTTTGAGGTCGGCGAGGGAGTAGCGGCTGATGGATTCCACGAGGACTTTTGCCAACTGGAGATTGGTGATGAGAGGAATGTTGAGATCTATCGCCGTACGGCGGATGCGATACACGTCTGTGATTTCTTCTTTCGAGTAAGTTTTCGGAATATTTATGACGAGATCCACTTCGCGGGATTCGAGTACATCGAGCATAGTGGGAGAAAGTTTTGAATCCTTCGCGGAAGCCGAAAGTTTGTAAACCGTCTTGGCCTTCAGGCCATTATCCCTGAGGAAAGCAGATGTCCCCTCCGTGGCATATATTTCAAATCCGAGCTCGATCAGTTTCTTCGCACTCATGAAGAAAGAAGCTTTATCCTCTATCGAACCTACCGAGAGGAGCACATTTTTCTTTGGCAATTTGAGTCCCACCGCAATCATGGATTTCAGAAATGCTTCATACATGTCGTCTCCGAAACACGCCACTTCTCCCGTGGAAGCCATCTCCACACCGAGCACTGGATCCGCACCCTTGAGACGTGAGAATGAAAATTGCGACGCTTTGACACCCACATGATCCAGATCAAGAGTATGATATTTCGCTTTGCGCTTTTCCTTTGATTCGACAATACCGAGCATACCGAGTACGGCAATATCTATGAAATTATGCCCCGTCACTTTTGAGGCAAAAGGGAAGGAGCGGCTCGCGCGCAAATTGCATTCGATAACTTTAATTTCGTTGTCCTTCGCGAGGAATTGGATATTGAACGGGCCGGTGATATTGAGCGCGCGCGCAATCTTCTTCGTGATATTTCGCACACGCTTGATCGTCTCGAAATATAGTTTCTGAGGTGGAAGCACGATGGTCGCGTCTCCGCTGTGTACACCCGCGTTTTCTATATGTTCGGAGATTGCCCAGATAAGAATTTCTCCCTTGTGCGCCACGGCATCTATCTCTATCTCCTTTGCATTCGTAAGAAATTTGGAAATGACCACGGGGGCTTCTTTGGAAATCCGTACCGCTTTCGCCAGATAACTGTCGAGAGATTCTTCATTTTTCGCCACACTCATCGCCGCCCCCGAAAGCACATAGGATGGGCGTACCAAGACCGGATATCCCACCTCTTTTGCAAATTTGAACGCCTGTTCCACTTTCGCAAATTCATTCCACTCGGGCTGATCTATCTCCAGAGTATCCAGCAATTTTGAGAAAGTATGCCGATTTTCCGCACGATCAATGTCTCTCGGTGAGGTACCCATAATTTTCACTTTATATTCATGTAATTTCATCGCGAGATTATTCGGCACCTGCCCTCCCATGGAGATTACCACCCCATCCGGATTTTCTTTCTCGTAAATATCGAGCACACGCTCGAGTGAAAGTTCATCAAAATACAATTTGTCGCACATATCGTAATCGGTGGAAACCGTCTCGGGATTGTAATTGATCATGATGGTTTCATATTTCTGTTCTTTGAGAACTCGTGCCGCATTCACACAGCACCAGTCGAATTCTACGGAAGACCCAATACAGTATGGCCCTGACCCAAGTACGATGGCGATGGGTCTTCCGCGCTGTTTCTTTTTTAATTTTCCTTTAATTACCTCATGTGCCGAAGTGGTATCGTCTACTTCGGCATGGTACGTCAAATACAGATAATTCGTCTTCGCCGGATATTCCGCGGCAAGCGTATCTATCTGTTTCACATGAGGGAGAATATTCATTTTCTTGCGCAGATCACGGATCACGCGTTCCCGTGAGGTAGAAACGGATTGAGAAAATATACTGGATCCTCCGCTTACGCTTCGCTTATATAAAATTCCAATCTGCTTATCCGAAAATCCCTGTTTTTTTGCGCGGAGCATGAGCTGCGCGTCAAGTGTCTCCGCTTTCTCCAATTCCTTTTCGGTATCTACAATGTTGCGCATCTTATCAAGAAACCACTCATCTATGCCCGAAAGCGCACTGATTTTTTTCGAGGACATACCCTCTTTCAACGCTTCTGCGATCGCCAAAATTCGCTTCGGGGTCGGATGAGAAATCTCCTCTTTGAGTCCTTCGGTTTTGATACCAAGTTGTTCGTTCCCCACCAGCCCGTACATACCCACCTGCAACATGCGCAGTCCCTTCTGCAAAACTTCCTCGAAACTGCGTCCGAGCGCCATTATTTCTCCAACCGATTTCATCTCCGAGGTGATATTGTGCGATACCATCCTGAATTTATCTAAATCCCAGCGAGGAATTTTTAGCGCGAGATAATCGAGCGCTGGTTCGAAACATGCCGTCGTACATCCGGTGACTGCGTTTTTCAGTTCGGGAAGTGTGTGGTTGAGCGCGAGTTTGGCGGCTATATATGCGAGCGGGTAACCGGTGGCCTTGGAAGCGAGCGCGGAGCTCCGCGACAAGCGAGCGTTTACTTCGATCACACGGTATGCGCGAGAAGCAGGGTCGAGCGCGTATTGGATATTGCATTCTCCGACAATTCCCAAATGCCGAATCACTTTGAGAGCAGTCTCACGGAGCATCTGATATTCATGATTATTCAAAGTTTGAGAAGGCGCCACAACGATGCTTTCTCCGGTATGAATGCCAAGTGGATCAAAATTCTCCATATTGCACACGGTTATGCAGTTGTCCGCACAGTCGCGCACCACCTCGTATTCGATCTCCTTCCAACCTTTCAGACACTCCTCCACAAGCACCTGAGGGGAAAAGCTAAATGCGGTGTCCAGCATGTCGGCAAGTTGTCCTCTATCGTACGCGAACCCCGATCCCTGCCCGCCGAGTGCAAACGCCGCACGGATCATTAAAGGAAACCCGATTT
>CAYHQD010000057.1:0-7616 GCA_964358905.1 uncultured Candidatus Peribacteria bacterium | reverse complement strand
ATCACCTGCAGGTACTTCTGTGACAGGAGTGGAGTCATCGTCACCCGCAGAGTCATCATCGCCAGCAGAGTCATCATCACCCGCAGAATCGTCATCACCATTTACATCAGGTGTTTTAGGGTTACAATCATTATCAACGTCGTCACCCGGTATCTCAGTTGCACCAGGATTAACTAAAGCGGCTCCATCATCACAATCTAACCCAAGTGAATCGGCACTGGGGATTGTTCCATGTGGGCAATCAGCACTTGTCGCCAGAAATCCATTACCGGCGCCATATCCATCGTTGTCAAAATCTTCTTCACATGTAAGGGGTCCGGTAGTATCGTCATCATCCGTAACAGAGTCATCATCCGTAACAGAGTCATCATCCGTAACAGAGTCATCATCGGTAGCAGAGTCATCATCGGGACCTGTGTTGCACCCGTTCTCGCCGCCTTCACATGCGACAAGCGTTATAAGGAGTGAGGCAAGTGCGGTGCGTGAAAATTCCGCGAACCTTGAGAGTTTGGCAGGTGTACATCCATTTTCAACGGATGAAGGAGTATCGGAAGTTGGAGCTAGGTCTATTTTTCTCATAGTAAAGAGTAATTATGTATAAAGATAAGGTGCGATAGTATACTCATCATATAGTCCTGTCAAGCGCGATTTGGAGTATATAGTTTTATTGGTATTCTGGATAGAAAATGTTCCGATAGAAAAAAAGTTACAGAAATGTATCAATCATGAGGAAGTGAGCCGTCGAGGTGTACGCCGAGATGACGAAAATCAACACCGTAGCCCCGTGCGTTAAGAGCTTCACCCATGACATTCGGATGGTCTAAAGGCTCCGCCCAGATCTGACATTCACTTCCACCTTCTATATATTCTTCGCGATCGAGTGCCACGCGTACTTCAACTCCGTCCTGTTGAAGCGCAATTTCTTCGGTTGCAACGGATGCCGCGATGTTATCAGGGTTACTCTCACAATAGGTTTTGAATGTCACAGATCCTACCTGCGCGCCAACATTACCAAAAAATTCTCTCATATCCGCTTCGCTATCCCAAATGCCCTCTTCTCCGATGCTGTCATACCAGGTTTGGAAATCAACGGCTATCGGTGTTTGTTTCATACCCTTCTCGTCGAGCATCTGTCTTATACGGGAAAACATGTACGTCAAATTGGTGCCGAGAGTTGTCTGTCTCTCTGCACGTGAAAGATTATCCCATACGTAGGGGCAACTTTGGTCTGTTCCATCCAGCGTATGCGGTTCGATATCAACATGTACACCCGCGAAGCGCGCGGTTACGTCGCTTTGCGCCAGCTGAAAATCTATAAAAGCTTGTACAATGCTTTCGAGCTCAGTGATAGCGCAAACGAGTCGGGGAGCTCCCATGAAAAAGTATGATTTTCTGCCGGTTTCCGCGAGGCTCGTATTCCACGCCGCGACTTCTCCTGCATTCTGTGCCAGATCATTGGCGGAATACCTATTATATACCCTACTATAATCTTCTTCTTGCAGGGCGCTTAAAGCGTCATCTCTTTGGCCTATGTTGTTCGCGACGAAAGAAGTGTCCAAAAACCAAGTGCCTTTTTCCAAAGAACCAGAATAATCGTCATCATCTGCTGAATCGTCGGGAAGTGTCACATCCTCCGGGAGTGGTGCGAGTTGAAAACCGTAATCGCTGCAGGCGGGAATTCCGCCGGTAGCCGCCATAAATCCGAGAGGTCTGGCTAGGGAGCGGAATGCATTTCTTACAGAGGATGCAACGCTCCGCATGGCATGAGTAAAACAGCCGGTATCTGTTCCCGGTGCCAGAGCGGGTTTGTAAGATAATTGTTCTACATGATTCATAAAAAAGTACGTCATTTAAATGAGGTGTTATTATGCATACATAAAACCAATGCGTCAAGAATTTAAATTTTGTCAAGAACCTATCCTCTCAGTCCACGCATAAATTCAATTTTCTTTCGGATGCTTTCCTCAGTGCCGATATCTGTACGGTAAAAAACATGGCCGTGAACCGCGCGCAAAGCTTCTCCGGTTTTTTTTGCCGCCTCTTCAATCGTGTTCCCTTTGGCTATAAACGCCACTGCACGAGAAGAAGTCAACCTGAGCTCTTTCTCCGTTTTATCCACCGATCCATAGTACATATCCACTCCCTCGGGAATGGGTCCGATTTCTATCGCGGCTCCTTTTTTCGGAGAGTCGGGGTACCCTTCGGGCACTACATATTTACAGACGGTGGCTTTCTTCTCAAACTCCACTTTCAGTTTGTCGAGAGTCCCTTCGATCATGGCTTCGCATATATCCACGAAATCCGTCATGAGAATCGGGAGCACATTCATCGCCTCCGGGTCGCCGAATCTCGCATTGTATTCGATGAGGCGCACGCCGTGCTTCACTGCGATGAATCCGCCATACATCACGCCCTTAAAGGCTGTTCCCGTTTCCACTTTGAGTGCAAGCAGTACCTCTTCATTTATTTTCTGTGCGGCGGTTACATCGTCTTGTGTGAGGAAGGGGAGAAGGTGATTCGCATCGGAGTAGGTGCCCATGCCACCGGTATTCGGTCCCTTATCGTCATTGAAAGCGCGTTTATGATCCTGGACGGGGGGCATGTGTGCGAGGGAATTGCCGTCCGCAAAACTCATCAGCGAAAACTCCTGTCCGATGAATTTTTCTTCTATCACCACTTGTCCGAGTTCTTGCAGGCATTCTTTCGCATACGCAAGTCCATCTTCGATACCGGTTAGATGATCGCCCACCACCTTCACACCTTTGCCGCCTCGTAGTCCGTCATATTTGACGACGAATTGCCCATCGAGTTCCCGCATAAATTCTTCCATGCCTTTTCCATTTGTAAACACTTTGAAACATGGATTTCCCGGAATGCCGTATTTTTGAACGAGATTTCTGGTGAAAGATTTTGAAGACTCAAGTTGAGCTACAACTTTTAGGGGTGCGACACTTTTGAAACCCTCCTTCAGAAGTGCATCGGCGAGTCCCGCTCCGATGGGATCATCCGGTCCGATGAATACAAAGTCCGGTTTGATCGAACGCGCTACTTCGCAGACGTAGAGCTGATTCATATAATCGCCCACGGTATACGAAGTGGAAAGCGATTCGATACCGGGATTTCTTGACTTGCCAAGCGTATGCAGTTCGACCGTATGCTTACTTCGCATCAGTGTCTCGGCAATCACATGTTCTCTTGCGCCATTACCAATGAGGAGAATCTTTTTGATCATAATTAAAGCACGGTCATTTGAAGTTGTCCCATATCTTCGGCTCCGGCCTCTTTGCGTTCGCCGCATCGAGTGGATTCCATTTTATCCAGTACCGCTTCGGTGACGTCCGCGGTTGGATATTTTTTATCCATGCAGGCCATACAGAACTGCGTAATCGCAGGGTTTCCTTCTCGGCATGAAGCGCGAAGATCCTGCACGCGTTGATAATAAAGTCCGTCCGCACCGATTTCACGGGCGACTTCCGATACGGTTTGTCCGTGCGCGATGAATTCTTTTTTTGAAGGCATGTCGACGCCGTAGACACAGGGGGAGATGAGCGGCGGCGAAGCCGACGCGACATAAATTTTGCGCGCGCCGCATTTGCGCACCATTTCGATCAGCATTTTGATCGTGTTGCCGCGTACGATGCTATCATCCACGAGCAGTACATTCTTGCCTTTGATTTCCAGGGGAAGTGCATTGAGTTTGTAGCGGATGGATTTTTTTCGCATTGCTTGGCCGGGCATAATAAACGTACGTCCGATGTAACGATTTTTTACGATACCTTCTCTATATTTCACGCCGATATTGTGTGCGAGCGTTACCGCCGCAGAACGTGAACTGTCGGGGATGGGAATCACCACATCGACTTTCACGCCTGATGCCTTCACCTGTCGCGCCAAAAATTCACCCATACGCAATCGACTCTTGTAGACGGAAATCTCATCCATGACTGAATCCGGTCGCGCAAGATATACATATTCAAAAATACAAGGACGAAAATGAGGTGAGGCGCATTGCGCAGAATAAAACTTTCGCTTTTGATCTATGAAAATAACTTCACCTGGTTTGATGTCTCGCACCATATGAAACCCGAGTGTGTCGAGCGCGACCGACTCGGAGGAAATCATATATTCCGTCTCAAGCGTGGTTTCTCTCGTACCATATACGAGCGGACGAATACCGGATGGATCTCGGAATGCCACCATTCCTTGTCCCGCAATGTAGGCGACCACCGCGTAGCCTCCCTTCACGCGCTTGAATACACGCTTCATAGCTGTGAATACGTCACGAGAACTCAGATGCTTTTTGCGAAGTTTCAGTATTTCGTCCGCGAGTACATTCAGAAGTACCTCCGAGTCCGAGTTGGTACTTAGCGAACGCATATTTTCATTACTTACCTGTTCTGTCAGTTCGACTGCATTGGTTAGGTTTCCATTGTGAACCAGGGAAATGCCGAAGGGGGAATTAACAAAAAACGGTTGAGCTTCTTCCTCGGTAAAAAATCCTGCGGTTGGGTAACGCACATGTCCCAGTCCGATAGTACCCAAGAGTCGCGCCACATTGCTTATTCTAAATACGTCACGCACTAACCCGTTTCCTTTTTTCACATGGAAACGTCTGCCGTCGTAGGTAGAAATACCCGCCGCATCCTGACCGCGATGCTGGAGGGTGACCAGTCCATCATAGAGTTCGGATACTACGTGATCATTGCCGACGATGCCGATAATGCCGCACATAGAGGATGGAGTTAAAAAAATGAAAAATGATTATGCTATAGTAATTATACTTTAGCGTTTATACCACATAGAGGGAGGGGGAGCTCGGCTCGCCTCTGGCGAGTCGAGTGCATGCTCTCACGGTATTGATCATGAGGCAAGCGACAGTCATCGGCCCGACTCCTCCGGGGACGGGAGTTATGTACGAAGCCTTTTTTGCGATCGCTTCGAACTCCACGTCACCTACCACGCGCTTTAGCGCGGTATCCGAACCCTTTCCTCCACGCGTATCGCCTTTTTCCGACCCAAGTATAACAATATTGCATCCGACATCCACCACAATTGCTCCTTTTTTCACCATATCCGCCTTAATCAGTCCGGGTTTGCCCACTGCTACGACAAGAAGGTCGGCATTTCGTGTATGAGCTTTCAGATTTTTAGTATGAATATGGCAGGTAGTTACGGTTGCATTACGATTCAACAGCATGACACTCAACGGTTTTCCAACGATATTGCTAGCTCCAACAACAGTCGCATCCATTCCCTTCACGTCAATTTTATAATATTCCAATAACTTGATAATACCGAGAGGGGTGCAGGGAGCGAGTTCTTCAAACTCGGTGGAGGTAAACATTTTACCAAGATTGTATGCATGGAACCCATCTACATCCTTGCGCGGACTTACCGCCTTTATCACTTCAGGAGTATAAATATGTGAGGGCAGGGGAAGTTGTACCAAAACACCATGCACGTCACTGCGTTTATTCAGTTCATGTATCGTTTCAATAACTTTTTCATGTGTGACGGTTTCATCATAGGAGATTTGTTCACAGACAATTCCCGTCTTTTCACAGGCCTTTGATTTTTGAGCAATATAAGAAAGTGACCCAGCATCTTTGCCGACGAGTATGATTGCGAGTTTTGGTTGGATACCTTCTTTTTTAAGCGTGGCGACATCGAGTGCAACCTCTTTGAGGATTTCTTCCGAGACCAGTTTGCCGTCAAGTAATTGCATGGAGAGAGGGAAGGTAAGAGGAAAATTGCGAAATAGTCAACCCGCTTCGATACTATCTTAAAGTACTATCGGCCGCAACCAAAATATCCCAAAATCGTTGATTCGTTATTTCATAATCTTCATCCTTCAAAACGCTTTTCCAATGATAGCGATCCGCAAGAATCAAAAAATTCTTTTCAGCCTTTGTAAGTAACTCTTCATTTGATTCATGCAAATGTTCTTTCTCGGCGGAAGCCTTCTTGCGTTCACCTGTCATGAGTACGCTCAAGTCCGCGGGAATCAGCGGTGCATTTATTTTTTCCAACCACTCCAAATTCGCACCCTTCGTATACCCCCAACAAATTCCCGTGCCTGTGTAATCTTCAGTCACTACATAGTCATGTTCTTCAAGTAATTTTTTGAGAATAGGAGCATGCTGAAAACGGTTTAGTGTATACCAAAGTTGAAGTTCTTCTTCCGACACATTTTGCACTTTGTTCTTTCTGAGCATTGTATTGAGCACACTCCCGCTCGGTTCCATCTCATAGGCGGGATACTTTATATATATCGCTTTTTTGCCGGCAGCTTTCAGGCGTTCCACGAGACGCTTGGCATGCCATGACTTACCGATGTTGTTGATGCCGTATATGGCGATGAACACGTGCTTCACGTGTTCCCCGGGTTTTCTTGAAATTTTCTTCATATTTGCATATCGCACAAAGTTTATCGCGTAGCGATGGACACGTGTCTCACGAAGTCGAACCGAACCCCCCTCTTGTCTCATCTCTTATATGATCCACTTCCTCCCATTCGATTTTATCTATTTTCACGAATACACCTTGGGCGATTTTATTGCCGCGTTTTATCTCAGTGACATTGTCGGTAAAATTGTAGACCTGGATTTTTATCTCATCCTGCGGTCCGCAATAGTCGTGATCAATGATGCCGATCCCGTGAGGTTGCATGACGCCTTTTTTACGCGGAGTGGAACTGCGTGATGCGATGACGAGCATATATCCAGTCGGTACTTCGACGATGACGTTTGCAGGTACGAGTTCGATGGCGCCGCTATGGACGCGTACATCTTCTCGCGCAATCAGATCAAATCCCACCGACCCGGCGGTCTCGTAAATCGGAAGAGGCAGTGAACCATCGACGCGTGTAATTCTTACTTTCATGCACGCACTATACGGAAAACGTTTTATGAAAACAATGTAAGAATCTTTGAAATATGCGAAGTATTTTTGAGAGGAGAAAGTTTCAATTTTTCGCACTCTTTTATACGCCGTTCATGATTGAGTGTGCGGCGGATTTCTCCGGAAAGTCCAAGCTCACCGAATGCCACGAGATCTTTTTCGATGGCCTTGCCATAAAATGAAGAGAGAATTGCCATGGCGGCGGCGAGATCCACGGCCGGATCACTTACCCTAAGTCCGCCGACTATATTGATGAATATATCTTGGTTGAGCAGATTTACCGAGGTGAATTTTTGGATGATGGCCGTGAGCATTTGCAGGCGATTGAGGTCGTAGCCAGTGCTTGAACGTTTCGGATAGCCGAACGGGGTGACGTGAGTGAG
Source organism: uncultured Candidatus Peribacteria bacterium (assembly GCA_964358905.1). Taxonomy (GTDB): domain Bacteria; phylum Patescibacteriota; class Gracilibacteria; order UBA1369; family JABINC01; genus CAYHQD01. Next base: position 333 of record CAYHQD010000057.1, on the reverse strand, counting down.
CGCCTGTACTTCGACGAGGAGCGGCCTGGAGCCTTCCATGACCATGGAAAGACAGGATCCGATCGTGTGCTCTTTTCTTTGTTCGCAGAGGTGTGCGGAGAGATTGTGCATCTCTTTCAATCCTTCCTCGCTCATTGTAAAAAGTCCGATTTCGTTAGTGGAGCCAAAACGATTTTTCATACTGCGCAGAGTCCTCAGTTCCTGTGACCTCTCTCCTTCGAGTACGAGCACGGTGTCGACAAGATGTTCGAGCACTTTTGGTCCCGCGAGGTCACCTTCTTTATTCACGTGACCGATGAGGAGGATAGTAGTGTCAGTGGTCTTGGCATACTG